>JAQGPK010000199.1 GCA_028293095.1 Chlamydiia bacterium
ATGCCTTCATTAAGGCCGTACCACCACCCACATCTTGAGTCTCAAGTTTTGCTCCTTTAGCAAGCAATTCGCGAACAATCTCTAATTTGCCATATATACATGCCTTCATTAAGGCCGTACCACCACCCACATCTTGAGTCTCAAGTTTTGCTCCTTGAGCAAGCAACTCACGAACAATCTCTATCTTACCAATTTCACATGCTTGCATCAAGGCAGTATGGCCTCTTTTATCTTGAACATCAAGGTTTGCTCTTTTAACAAGCAATTCACGGACAATATCTAAATTGCCGAGACTACATGCCTCCATCAAGGCCATTCCACCATATTTATCTTGAGTATCAAGTTTTGCTCCTTGAGCAAGCAATTCACGGACAACATCTAAATTGCCCTTTCTACATGCCTTCATTAAGGCCGTTTCACCAAACCTATCTTGAACTTCCAGATTCGCACCATTGTCTATTAAGCTCTTTACAACAGGAAGAGGATCACTTATACAAGCTAGCATAAGAGAGGTCATACCATTTTCATCAACAGTATTAATACCTAAACCATGCTCAACAGCATCACTTAATAGACTATTTTCTTTAGGTAAATAAAGAGATTTTAGATGTTCTACTACTCTAGTTTCTAACGAGCGAAAATCTTCTACTATCTTGGAGAATTGTTGCTTTTCACTTTGCTCGAGATGACACGTAGATCCTTGAAATATAGAGTCGGCTTTTGCCGAAAGACAATATGCTAATTTATTTATTTTTTGACAGAGGAGTACTATTTCATGAAGTCTTACAATATTTTGAGGATTTATCTCTGCTTTACTATTCGTTTTTTCTTGAATGCACTTTAAAAGCTCATGACTGGCAGCAGAAAAATGAACAATTGTTTCTTCTGAACAACCACCTGTCTTCGTCACTGAAAAGCCTTCTCCAGTTTTAAAAGCGATAGCGATATTTTCTAATTGAGGCCCTACTTTATCTAGTTGCTGATATAATTGTATAAAAAAATTACTATTATTTTGGTAATTTATAGGTGTATTCATAATTCCTCATTTAAAATATTTTAATTTAAATTTACAAATATACCAAATAGTATTAAATATAAATAAAAATATGTTATTAAATGTTTTTTTATAATTAGAATTTTGTAGGAAAAAGGTACAATTTTGTGACTAGTAATTTTATAAGATTATGCTTAAATTCGAAAAGTCATAGACAAAGTACTGTTTGCCTAAATTAAGTAAACAGCCGTCAGTCTTACAACTTAAGCAATTTGCAAGCAAATTACACAATCACAAGCCAGACCCATCCAAGCCAGTAACCCCACTTATTTGCAGGAGAGCATTACTTGTTTAGAATTACCTAGATTTAATAAACTATACAGAACTAATGGGAGCTAAAAAGATATTGTAATACTTCATTACAAAAGCTTTTGTTTTTTTGGATTTCTTTGTAGGCAAGCAAATTTTTCTTAAACTCTTGCTGAAGATCATCATTTAAAAAGAGAGAGAGCTCTTTTGCAAGGGTCTCTGGATACAAAGAAGCTTCTCGAATCATGCGAGCTCCCTTGACAACTCTTTCAACATAGAGCGCGTTCTTTTCTTGATGGTTGTCGGTTGCATGCGGATAAGGGATAAAAAAAGCAGGGACGCTATGCGCCAGTTGCTCAGCGATTGTCACAGCGCCAGATCGCGTAAGGCAGCAATCTGCTGCTTTCCAAGCTAAGTGCATATTGGACTCAAAGTCTTTAACACAGGCCTCTATTCCAAGCTGTTTATAGACCTCTTGAGCTGCAGCCATATGACCACCTGTAAAGTGAAGAATCTGGATATCTCTTCGAGGCATGCGCTTTACTGACTCTAAAAAGAGAGTATTCATTCCTAATGCCCCTTGCGAGCCTCCAAAAACAAGCAGTGTCTTTTTACCCTCAGGAAGGCCAAAGTAGCTAAGCGCTTCTTGTCGTGTGATGCTTTTCTGAAACTCTGCTCGTAAAGGAATATCTACAAGCTTTGTCTTCCCTTTCAGAAAAGAGACCGCTTCATCAAAAAATACTCCCGTCCACTCGGCTTTCTTCGAAAAGAGTCGGATCACTTTACCAGGCACTGTATTGGACTCATGCAAAATGATAGGGATTGAGAGCATCCAACCAGCAGCAAGCACTGGCACTGTATGGTAACTTCCAAAGCCGATAATGAGATCGGGCTGAAACTCCTTTAAAATTCTATAGCTTTGCAAAGATCCTTTAGCTACTTGGTAGCATCCTTTTAAAAGGATATGCGGGCATTTACTTAAAGTCGCCGACTGCACATCTTTATAAGCATATTCTTTATGAAAACGTGGATTGAGAGTCAGCCCCTTCGCTACAAAAAGAAATTCAACATCTCCATACAATTTTTGAAGTTCTTTCGCGAGCGCTTGTGCTGGAAAGAGATGCCCACCTGTACCGCCTGCGGTAATGACAATCTTTTTACCCATAGGTCTGCCTCGATACTTCTTCTCTCTCTCTTACTCTTTCTGTCTCTTTAGCAATACTCATCAAGATCCCAAGGCCTGCAGCATTCCCAATCAAAGAGGAGCCCCCCTGGCTGAAAAAGGGCAGATTGAGTCCCGTGCTCGGAAGCAGCCCTGAAACTACGCCTAAATTCAAAAAGGCTTGTAGTAGTAATAAAAAAGTAAAGCTTGCAGCGACATAAAATCCCGCCCGATCTTCCGCCTGAAAGGCAATCGCAAGACCCATGTAGGCAATCCAGCCATACACAGAAAGTAGTACAAGCATACCAATATAGCCATACTCCTCTGCATATATTGCTGCGATATAGTCATTTTGCGCCTCAGGAAGATAGCTCAGCTTCTGAACGCTTGCACCCGGGCCCATTCCAAAAAGGCCGCCTGAACCACTTGCAATTTTTGCTTGGTAGGGCTGATGGCCTTTTCCTTTAAGATCTAGCTCTGGATGTAGATACACTTCAATACGCGCCTTCACATAGGGCGTATGTAGAGCAAAAGCCACAATGAAAAGCCCAACCGCGAGCATAGGAGCTGCCCAAAAATTAAAAGGAACACGGACTAAAAAGAAAAGCGACATGAGTGCCGTCACAATCACTGCAACTGTTCCATTATTCGGTTCAATCAGGATAAGGCCTAAAGGTATGGCGAGTGGAAGAAGGGTTCTTACAAAGCTTTGAAGTACAAAAGGCTCCCCTTTTCGCTGCAAAAATCTATGGACAAAGTAAAGAAGTGCTGTGAATTTCATGAACTCTGATGGCTGCAGACTCAATCCAAACACAGAAATCCAGCGCCTTGCACCGTTGGCGCTAATCCCAATTCCTGGAACAAAAACGAGCAGTAATAAAAAGGATAGAACCACTAAAAGAAGAGGGCTCAATGCAATCAGTTTTTTATACCCTACAGCATACGTTGTGTAACCGATAAAAAGTGCAAAGAGGCCATAGCAGATCTGTTTTACAAGGGCGATGTGGGT
>JAQGPK010000210.1 GCA_028293095.1 Chlamydiia bacterium
ATCTAATGGTAATCACCTTACAGAGCTTAAAATGTTTTTAAATGTTAGTGATTTATCCCAAGCCGAGACCGCCGTGAAAATGCTACTTAAATCAATAGTAGCGTTATTTAAAAAATTAAATATTAAAAACTCACCGACTTCAATTGAAGAAGCCATTAAAAACGGTAATACCATTGAAACTAAGCTGCAAAATTTCAACATATCGGTTAAAAAAATGTACTGGGATAATGGCGTAAATTACAGCATTCAAGTTGTTATTCAATGAGATAAACGTCAATGATTGCTCTCCATTCCAAGTGGCTCAAATCTGTCTGCGGCATAGAACTCAACTTAAGGCCTTGGCATTTAAAAAAGAAAATCTGTTTATTTTTTTATTACCAAAAAAATTTTTAAGGTTATGTGATCTTTGGTTTTTTACTGCTGACTTGTAACTAACTATCTGCTCTTCACTACGAGTTCTATTACGAATAATCATTTGAGAAGCACAGCACTTATCAACGACAAGCTGTAAATCTTTGAAAGAGAGCTTCGCTGTGGTAAAAAACATATGGTACGCAGTTTCTTCGTATCCTGTTTCACTAATCTCTGTAGTCTCGATAGCCTCTCCTGTCTTCTCATCTATCGTTTCTGCACTTTCATATCGTTTCTTGCGATAGAGTAAACACAATCGATAAAGGAAAGGTCGATCATTGAATTTTCTAGCTATGGCTTTTCTTAATTTCTGACTATCACCAATAGCAAAGTCCTGAGCATCCTTTTTATCATAGTAAAAAATTGAATATTGGTAACTCCAATCAGCTAGGTCTAGATGCTGAATAAATACTCTTTTAGTTCTCTCATCTGGTGACTCTGACAACCCTCTTACCCTCTACTATTAATACTCAATTATTATATGATTAGGACTACTCAAAGTCTTTCCTATAACCTACATTCAATTTAAGTGCTTTTACAAACTTGTTTGCTGCTAAACCTATCTCATAGCCCTCTATATACAAGGCCTAAAGCTATATAGCACAATAAATGCTGCTTCCAAGTAGCTGGTTATTTTGTTCTACTTTAACGGTAAAAATTACTACAGCCAAGGATCTATTAAAAACAAAGGTAGAAGAGTTCATCTTGCTTAACAAAAGGACATTACCTGCCTATATATTTATTATAAATACTGCCAACGAATAGCCCTGTAAGTTCCTACGGGAGCCATATAGACGCTTTACTGCAAATCGAATAGGGGAGTGACCGAATGCTACCAAATGGCTCAAATCAACCCATAGCAGCAGCAAGAGGGTCTCATAGATAACAATAGTATTTAACTATAGATAACCAGTATTTAAATCTCTAAAACCTAATATTTAATTGCCTCTATTACAGGAAATACCTCAGTTAAACTATAGCGTCCTGTGTAACCAGAAGTAGTTCCAGCATCTGTAATCATATGCCCTACAACTTGCTGCAAAAGTGTGTCAGAAACGGAAGTAGCCCGAACAGAAGTAACAAAAGAATGACGAAAACTATGAAACACAAGAGGTAAGTTATATTCATCTTTTGCAGGCATAGCTGCTTTTAATTTGAACCTCGCAAACCACGCAGTAACTTTCTTACTAGTTTTAAGTTCTGGAAATAAATCTCCTGTGCAACCACCTACAAAATCAAGAAAACCCATCTCAATCAGCTTAGGGTGAATGGGGATCATCCTTAACGCGTTTTCTGTCTTAAGAACTCTGGCTTTTCCATCATAATAATCCTCATCGTCATCGTCCATATCATCTTCAACACTGTCAGTTATTAGCAAATAGTGAATTCCAGTATCAACCTCTTGTTTTACATCTTGCTTACGAAGTTGTGCGATCTCTCCTGATCTAGCACCCGTAAAAGCAGCAAGCCTTAAAACCCATTTTTTCCATTGTTGTTTTTCTTTGGCAACCTCATCTAAGAGCTGCCGAACCTGTAAAATTGAATAGGCTCCTCTTTTATTTTTTTTAGTTTTATTGAACTTTACATTCGCTGCATCCATTGGTGACTTAGATAGAAGATCGTAATTCACAGCATAATTAAATATGCTGATCAATAGTTTATATGCCTCCTTAACAGTCTTTTGGGCAAGCCTATCTCCCTCAGGTACATCTACCGCCCTCACCATCTCCTCGACGCTCATTTTATTGTAAGGTGATTTAATTTTGCGAGGGAGCTTCTTATATACGTCGAAACAAACTCTTATATCAACTGGTTTTATTGTATTTATAGGTTTATTGCCAATTAAAACCAACAAAACCGAAAAATAATAGATTGCTTCATCACTGCGATCTTTGAGTTGCTTATCCTCTGTTTTTTTATAAATTAAATACTTGTTAAACAGTTCATTTAAGCTAATTGATTCAATTTCTTTTGCAACGTCAATTAGAGCGGATGGCTGTTTTCGCATAAAGCTAGGCAACAATGGCTCGCCTAAAGATGGATCTAGTTTTTTATCTAAAGCAGATAACATGTAATGAAACAGAGCACCTACATCATCAATAAAACGAGAATAAATAGCTTCATCCGGCTTGTACGCATCCGCTCTAGCCTTGAATACCTCTAGATTTTGATTGGTATTTATTACCTCTATTGTCCGTTGACGTATGGTGTAACCGCTCTCAAATTCTCCTCTAGCATTTGTCTTACTTGTTTTGAACAACTTTAAAGTTGAGCAAACATTTTCCTTTTCAATCTGTGCCTGATTCAAATCAGAAGGCATGTAATCATCTATGGATTCTATTATCCGATTAAAAAGCATGGTAGTAGTATATTCATAGCATTGAATGTTGCATTCTTCATAAGTGATTAGTCCTTGATGGTAGTCATCTTTAATTTTATTAAGGCGATCAACCACGATATAAAAGACTCCTGCTTTTGCGAGCGCACGGGATTTTGATGTTGTACGAAGGGATTTTAACAGCTCTCGCTTGCCAAGAATTTTTCTTAGAATGAGAGGATATGACCAGCGAAAATAATAGATGCCATTTGGATGTTTTTGTAGAAACATTTGTAGAAACCTGAGTAAGAGAGAAAAACACCTCTCAAACTCAGGCCACACAAGTAGTTGGAGTTGGACATAAGCCGGGTTCTGTCGAGGACAGTCATTCATCTGGGATATACGTCACCGTATACCTCAAGCAACCTACCCGAACCCGATGCGGGCCGCACCAATGGGTTCCTATTTGGTCTTGCTCCGAGCGGGGTTTACCATGCCACGGACTGTTACCAGCCGCGCGGTGCGCTCTTACCGCACCGTTTCACCCTTACCGGC
>JAQGPK010000222.1 GCA_028293095.1 Chlamydiia bacterium
AATTAAAATAAATGCATGCAGATATTTTAATTAAAATTTTTATGAAAGTATTTATGAATAAAATGATAGAGACTAGAAAAATAGCACTAAATAACACCGATCCTTATAAAAATTATTCATAAGGATCGGTAGAATTTCTCTCTTTATATGCTACAATAGTTGCATTCGTAGTTGTCTTAACGTCGCACTGAGTATCTCGTTCTTTGCGTAAGAACCTCGTTTACTCAGGGCTAATCTTAATCGATAATTCCCATCTTCTTGTAGAATGCATGCATAGCCTCAGGCTTGAATTTCATCTCTATGGCGTCATATGCGTCTAACTCAGTGAGTCCAAAATTATCTTTAAACCACTTACAGAGCGACGTATAGTTAAAGTTTTTATTTTTACTACTCGCTAAGTATTAATGCAGTAATTTATTCACATAGAATAACCGTTTTAAATTATTATTAAAAATGCGCTAAAGATGAGGATTTTATAAAATATAAAATTTTTACTAATTGGAGGTATTGCTGTTGGAAAGGAGGCAAACCTTGGCTACCTTTGAAGGTTCGTTCTAATAAGGATTGTTTTGGCCTTGAAGAGTGAAGTTTCTTTGACTGTGATTTCAAGCGGTTCAATAAAAATTGTGTCATCGACTGCAGGATTCCTTCCCAAAGTCTCTTCAATCAGCTCTGCGAACGTTTGACAGTCGCCAGCAGAAATCTCCATATCGTAGGCTGCATTAAAATCTGCAATGCGTGTATCTGCGGGGAACGTTTTCTCTAAATAGTTAAGCTGCTTGGCTTGAATATCTGATTCTTCCTCTTCTTGAGAGGTAAAGAGTTCATCAAAAATACCATCTATTGTAATTGCGCCAATGGCAGCTCCTTGGTGATCGAGGACGACGGCAACTCGCACTTTCTCTTCTTGGAGTCTTTTCAAGAGCTCAAGGCCATGCATTGTACCTGAGACAAAGCAGGCTGTTTGTATGAATTCTGAAAGTTTTTTGGCGTCTGCTGCATAGAGAAGATCTTGAGGTTGAATGACTCCAATGATTTTTTGCGGTAATCGATGGTAGATCAGAATGTATTCTTCTTCTACCTTTTGAAAGAGTTCTTTAGCCGCTATTACCTGACTATTTGAAGAGACGCAGGGTACATTATGAAGCTTTTCCATGAGCTGAAACGCTTGTTTGTTTCTGAGAGAAAAAATATTACCAATGATTGCATCAAACTCATCAACTCCTTCAGGAATTAACCCTGTTTCATGTTCTTCAATCAGTTTTTGAAGCTCTTCACGGCTTAAAAATGTATTTATTTCTCTCGCTTCTTTAGTGCCAGTCAAGCGACTAAGATAGGTGAAAAAAAAGTTAACGATTGCAGTAAGGGGAGAGAGGATTTTCGCGCTGAGGTAGAGGAAGGGAATACCAAGACGGCTAATGTGCTCGGCGTGCATTCTTGCTGCGAACATCGGCACAAGTTCGCCAAAGATCAATATAAAGGGGATTTGCGTGAGGGGTGCAAAATTAGGATTGAGCCCTAGTGTTTCATACATTCTGCGAGCGCACTCAGAACTTGCCATGAGGGCGCAATTGACCCCAATGTGCGTGGTGCTAAAGAGAATGGTGGGATGCTCGAGTAAGTAGTTGAGCCAGAGTGCCCAGCGTTTTTTTTGTTTTACAAAGTATTCAAGACGCAATTTGTTGTAGGAAATCAAGGCCATTTCTTGAGAGGAATAGAAGGACATGATCATTGTCCAAATAAGAGTTGCTCCTGTCCAGAAAAGAAAATCGTGGTTCATTTTTCCTCTTTTTTCTGTTGGATGTACACTTTACGAATATGAGTAGGAGTAGAGGAAAGGATCCTAAAAAAAAGATTTCCTTCTTGATAAATGACACCATTCTTAGGAATCATGCCGAGCCTTTCAGTCAGAAAACCACCAATGGTGACCTGATGATAGCCGCTTTCTAGTTTTTCATGAAAAAGACTAGAAACCTCTTTGATGGGCATTGTCCCTTGGGCAATGATCGTATCTTGTGACACTTTTGTATATTCAAGGGTTTCACTTTGAGAGGTAACAGGTTTGGAGAGCATCTCCATAAGATCGTCTTTGGTGATAGCTCCAGAAATGGCGCCATATTCATCAATGATAAGCGCTATTTTTGCTTTTAGACGCTCAAATTGGGTGAGGAGAAGTTTGAGTGATGTCGCCTCAGGCATAAAGAGAGGTTTTCTTAAAAAGCGTATAAGATCTTCGGGTTCATGGATGCTACTTCGATGAATCAGGAAATCTTTTACAGAGAGCATGCCAAGAAATGTATCGAGAGAACCTTTACAAACTGGAACGGCCGTCAGCTTCTTTTCGGTAAAAAGGAATGTGAGCTTTGTGAGGGGAAGTTCTACATCATAGATAGCAAGAGCGCCTCTAGGAGTCATGATATCGATGGCTTGCTTTTCTTCTAAAGAAATATAGCCCTTTAAAAGAAGAGTCTCTTCCTGATGAAGTAGTCCTCTGCCTTCTGATGTGGCTAAAATATGAGCCAATTCTTCCTCAGAAAGGGGTTTTTCTACCTTTAAGTAAAAGAAAAAGATACGAGAGAAAAAGTTTGTGACATAGGTGATTGCAAGGCGAAGTGGCGCCGAAATTTTCTGAAACCAGTCGTAGAAGGGTGCTGAGAAGAGGGCGATCTGTTCATTATAGAGAAGGCCTAGATATTTAGGGAGGAGCTCACCACAGACTAAAATGAGGACAAGCGGAACACCTACCTTTAAAATCCATCCTCCTTGAATTGGCTCAAATAGGTCTGATGTAATGTTTTGAACGAGGATATTCACAACCGTATTCAAAAGGAAAATAGTGACCAATAAACTTTTTGATTCTTTTAGGAGTTTGGCTACTTGTCGCTTTCGAGGATCTAGCTGGTGGCGATAGGCTTTTACGCGTGATGATGGCAACGAGAAAAAGGCAACTTCTGAAAGAGAGCAAAAGGCAGAAGACAAAGTGAGAAGTAAGATGAGCGCTATGAGAAGACATATAATCATTTCTTTTCTTCAAAATAAATTTTTGTGTAGCCTTCAGGGATAAGCCCTAGACCCTTTATAAGGGCAAGTTCAATCCAGGTAGGATCATTTTGACTGCCAACTTGTAGCTTCAACTCTTCGAGCTCACTCTCTTCCTGAAAGATGGCCTCTTGTAGCTCTTGAGTACGAGTTTCAAGGCGTGATGTTGCTCGTAAAAGCTTGGCAGAGGCCTGCTCATAGAGGCCAAAGGTGAGGATAGCAAACGCTAGTACCCACCAAAAGCCCAGAAATTTCTCTTTCATACCCTTGGACCAACAATCCCTACTTGATTCATGTACTTACCTGCACGATCTGCGTAGGAGACATCACAAGGGGTATCGCATTCATAAAAGAGTACTTGAGCAATGCCTTGATTGGCATAGATCTTTGCTGGAAGGGGTGTGGTGTTAGAGATTTCAATCGTGACATAGCCTTCCCATTCTGGTTCAAAAGGGGTGACGTTCACAATAATGCCACAACGTGCATAGGTTGATTTTCCGATACAGAGAGCTAAACAGTTTCGAGGGATACGAAAATACTCAATGCTACGAGCCAGAGCAAACGAATTTGGCGGGATCACACAGACGTCTGCTTTGATATCGACAAAAGCTTCATCACTGAAGTTTTTCGGATCGACAATACTATTATAGACGTTTGTAAAAACTTTAAATTCATCTGCAACGCGTAAATCGTAACCAAAACTTGAAAGGCCATAGCTGATTATTTTATTACCGGACTCATCATAGCGAACAAGATGGTCGACAAAGGGCTCTATGATTCCTTTTTCTTTTGTGCACATTTTGCGTATCCAGCTATCTGGTCTAATCATTGGACTCTC
>JAQGPK010000012.1 GCA_028293095.1 Chlamydiia bacterium
GAGAGGGGTTTCTGTAATTCTTCTCTTTATAGGAGTAAATTTTTTCTCTGTTTTGGTCCTAAAGATGGGGGCCACCATAACATTACATTTTCCTCTCTTTGCGTCTTTGCACCTTTTGTATTTCCTTTGCGTTAAAAAATACTTAGTGAGGCTTAGATATTTTAATCTTAATAGCTTAAGAAATGCGTATAACTTGATTTAGAAAGTGCTACCTGTCTTGGTGAACTGAACCTTCTCTGTTAGCTCTGTGATAAGAGCAAGAAACAAGACCATCGCCTATATACTCTTGCTCTTGGCTCTCTTTGCGCTTTTTATGTGGCATTAGAGCGTTCTTTGATATGCGTTTACACATGACATTCTTTGATGAGAGAAAGAGTGTTATGTTCTTTCTTGTAAAGGCAGACACTCCATTGAGCGTCTGTTAAAAGATTAATTTTATTCTCTAGCTGTTTTAACTTTTTGCTGGCATTTTTGTTAAATTTGCTTGCAAGTGAAATATGATACTTGTCGCTAGGTTTTATTCTAATAGCGACATGTGCTTTAGAGGAGACCGCTTTAGCAAATTGTTCCGTTATTTTCTTAAGAAATTCAGACCGAAGAGAAACAGAATGCATCGTATCTTTTTGTTTCAAACTTCCTAGCGTGATAGGGCTTTTTTTCGTCTTATGGAACGCTTTCTCTAATGCTTTTTCAAGCTTTGGAGCAACTTTTGGATCGTTAACAGTAAAAAATCCTGTTAAGCTACAGTGAGGTGGATACAATGTAACGGCCTCATTTTTGAGTTTTTTACTCTTTTTTACAGCGTTCCAATACTCTCCAAATTCTTTTCCTAAATCTCCATGCGGACGTGCATACAAAATATAATCTGTCATGTTATTAATAATTCTCAATTATTGTTAATAATGATATTTTAAACTATTATGATAATAATGTAACTAATTATCAAAGTAATTAATTTTGAAAGCTTGAAAGAGAGTAGATTTATTTTAATCTAGGCGTGAAGTTTCGGCCTGAAGATGTGGACGTGTTAATTTATTAGGTCTGTTTTGAGGCAGATGAGTCGATACAATGCTAAAGAAAGGAGTTACCGGCTCTATTTGCTCTTTTTTCCATTGTGCCATCCATTCAGCGGTATCATTGTGAAAGTGTTCTTTAGAACAAAAGATGCCAATAGATGTACCACGTTGCAATGAGTGGGTAATGAGCTCTCCGTACATACCCTGCGGTTGTAAAGATTCGGCCGATTCAACTTCGATGATTGGAAGAAGGCGTTTTGCAAGACGTGCAAAGTAAGAGGGTGAGGTATCAGCAGCTAGGCTAAAAAGGCGCATTCTGCGTCTCTGTGAAGATAAAATCACCATAGCCCATGGCCAGAAGGAGTGGGGTATAAAGAAGAATGAGGGGCGATTAAGAGGGATTTGCTCACGTCCTTTTAAGTCGACACGGAAAAGAATTTTTGAAACGAGAAAAGAGAAAAATCGAACAACGTAGCCAGACATCGAAATTGTAATGGTAATGACCATGCAGAGAGTAAAGACCCCCATGATAGCAAATCCTTTATCGGGGGGCAGTACAAGTACATCGCTCAACATATAGAGTGCTGCAGCAGAAAAGAGGACGCCTACAAAGCCCAATACGTTGGTAGTTGCCACAATTTGGCCGCGATAGGTCTTTGGACTTGTGACCTGTATAAAGGAGTCCAGGGGAACCAGATAAATTCCTCCGAATGCGCCGACACAGATGACAAGTGGGATGACGCAGGCAAGGCTATTTGAAAAATAATCCAGTAGAAAACAAGAAATTGTCATACCAACGCCGCCGATAGGTACAAGCCCAAGCTCTACCGCATTTCCAGAGAGCTTTCCTGCCAGAAGTGATCCACCACCAATGCCAAGGGCTGTAAGAAGAAATAGATAGCCCCCTTGAATATCAGAGAGGTGTAGATTTTCTATAGCAAAAGGGATCATGTTTAGCTGAACAAAAGAGCCAATAAAAAGGAAAAAGGCTGAACCAAATACCGCAGTGAGAAGAGAGGGTTCTTGACGGATGACCTGGAAACTTTTAAGAAGTTCTGTAATAAACCAAGGGGTGACTTTTCTTTGTGATCCAGAGGGTGGCGTTCTTTGGATTTTGATTGCTGTTACAAGGCCTAAAGATGAGAAAACGGCACAAATACAGACGGCTAAGACAAAATGTCTATCTGTAATTTCTGTGAGGAAGGAAGCGAGGAAAGTACCTATAATAATTGCAGTGTAGGTGCAGGAAGTTAAGAGTCCATTGGCATTAGAAATTTTTTCTTGAGGCACGATTTCAGGGACGATACCATACTTACAAGGGCCAAAAAGGGCGCTATGGAAGGCGAGTAGAAAGAGTCCTGTAAATGCGAGCACTTTAGATACAAAGTAAAAAGCTACAATACCAAGGAGCATGATCACAAGCTCCATCACTTTTGTAGCGACGATGATTGTGCGTTTCGAAAAGCGATCTGCCATCATACCAGCAGTCTGCGAAAAGAGAAGGAATGGAATTACATAGATTGCGCCGACGGCTGCAAGGATTGAGGTACTTGAGCGTGAGCCTTCTACTTGGATAAAGCAATAGACAATCAGCAGCTTAAAAATATTATCATTCATCGCTCCCAGAAATTGAGTCGCATTCAAATAACCAAATGCGCTGAGCTGAAATCGGAAAAGTATTTTAGAAAGCAGGTTCATAGCTGAAGGTGTCTTTGCCATTTTTGGTACCGCTGGTTCAAAAAGAGCCATGTATTCCTCTAAAAAATATATCTATAATCATGCTGACTTTTCTCTGTTTTCTGCAACCTCGATCTTTGCTATAGTTGACAACTATGATATACCCTGTGTTCAGCAATCGCTTTGAAATCCTCTATGAAGAGCTTAAGAGAGAGCTTTATCAGAGACAAACTTTTTTTTCCATTCCTACCATAGTTGTGCCTTCCTTCAGTGTAAAAGCCTATCTTATACAAAGGCTGGCTGAAGATAACGAGGCAAAAGCACTTTTTGCTGTTAATATCACATTAGCTGAACAAGCGATAGAAAAATTTTTAGCAATACAATTTCCGACTGCTTTAGATTTTGAAATTATTACTCAAGATCCCAAGATAGCTGCTCTTTTTACAAAATGGAGTTGGTTTGGAAAAGAAGAGGAGGGCCTTTTTGAGTCAGCTTTCCAAAAAAAAACTCGAAGTCTTTGGCAGCAGTTTTTAGATGATAAGCCTAATTGGGTACTCCCTGAAAAGGAGATGAATCGTCTAAGCGCAACCTCTTCAAGACAGGTTTATCTCTTTGGCTTTTCCTATTTTCCTAAAGCGCTCTATTCCTATTTTAATATGCAGTCTCATGAGATTCATTTGTATCTACTCTCACCTTGTATGCTATTTTGGGAAGATATCTTATCAGATAAGGAGGCGTGGAAGGTAGAGACAGGAGTCAATAAAAAATATGAAGAACTACTTTTTGATCGCAATCCCCTTCTTGCTAATTTGGGTAGTATCGGACGCAAGTTTGCAGCGACAGTCGAAGAGAGTGCAGTTCAAGGAAGAGAGGCCTATTGCCTTATAGAGTGTTTTGCTGAACATCCAGCCTATAAAGAATTTATTCAAGAAAAAGTACTGCTTGGAGAAGGAGAGCACTGCCTTCTACATGCCTTACAGAGTGATCTTTTACTGTTACAGGGCAAAAGAGAAGAAAAAATAAAAATTGAAGCCGAAGATACAAGCATACAGATTCATAGCGTGCCAACTGCCCTTCGTGAAATTGAAGTGCTGTATCACACGCTTTCATCCTTGTCTTTTGAAGAATTTTCTCCTGGCGATATTGTGGTTGTGGCGCCTGATATTCACCGGTATGCACCTTATATTGATCGCTTTTTTGGAGCATCCTCTAGCCTATTTACCTATCAAATCATCGATTCTACACTCTCCTCTTCCTGCAGCTCATTCTGTAGAACACTTCTTCATATTTTTACTCTGCCTGAGGAGCGCTATAGCGCTAAGGCTTTTTTTGATCTTTTTTTATGTCCTGCATTTCGCGCTCGAATGGGGGTTGAATCTGACGATATTTCTTCTATTCAACGTCTCTTCATTGAGGGAGGATTTCGTGAAGGATTCCATGCAAAGCAGCGTAGAGAGCTTTTTAAAGAGCACGGCATATGTAGTCTGGATGAAAATGGAACTTGGAGAAATCTTGAAGAAAATTTTTTAAAAATGTGGACTCAGGGGGATTTAGAGGCGACTTCTTCTCAAATTCTCGGATCTGCAATTGCTTGTATACGCTCGCTCTTTCAAGAAATTGAGGCAGTTTCACAAAAAGATGAGTCCTCGTTAGATGAATGGATCCTCTTTCTTGAAAAACTTGTCGAGACCTATTTTGTGATGCAAGTAGTCGAAAAAAACGAAATTGATCTCTATCGAAAAATATGCATGATATTAAGAGATCTTTCGAAAAGAAATGAGACAGCATCTCTTACCTTTTCTTCCATGCGCTCTCTCTTAGAAAACGCTTTTAAAGAGGCTCTACAAGAAAAAGAGAGCAGAATTTTTATTCAAAAAGAAATCATTTTTACATCTCTTGAGCAGCTTCATCTACCGGCAAAGGTAGTCTGTTTGATTGGAATGAATGCGGAAGAGTTCCCAAGGCAGGAGCGCTTTGAAGAGGATAAATACAGTATTATCCAAGCGATTTTGGCAGCTCGTAAAACACTCTACATCAGCTATCAAGGATTTTCCTTTGCAGATCACGCAGTGATTGCGCCTGCTCAACCGATAGCTGAGTTGATGGATGCCATTTCTGTAGGCTACCTGCTATCTAACAAACTCGTTACAACCCATCCTCTAATTCCGCAGATCTTACGACCTTTCAAAAACGATGCAGCGGCACCTTCCACTCTCTTTGACTTTTCAATTGCAACGCCTATAGAAGAAGTAGAAGCTGTAGATCTTCATCTCCTTCGCCAAGTAGCCAAAAGCCCATTAAAACCCTATTTTCAAAATACTTTTCAACTGTCTCTTTCATCATTTAAAGAGGAGCGTCTATCAAAGTTGATTGAACGCTTTGATATCTATCGTTTAGAGAAAAATTCGTTAAAATATACTCTGGAAGATTTTCTTCTACACGTAGAAGAGCATCCTAAAATGCCAACTGGAATGCTGAAAAAGGCTCTTATTAAACACATTGAAGAGTCAAGAAAACGTTTAGAAGAAATCGCTACAGCCCTTGATGTTGGTGCTCCGCTTACCATTGAACTTTCCTCAAATTGCCTTTCCCCAACAGAAATTGCGAAAAACCACTATATTTTCCCTGCACTTACGATAGACAAAAAAACACTTACAGGAAAGCTTGAAGGAGTGTATGAAGGCGGGTATCTATTATTTGAACAGTCCAATATTTCCTCCTTTTTTCGCGCTTGGCCGGATCTCATTGTCTATGAATGCTTAAGGGAAAAGTATGGAAACTTCGCGGGAACTTGTGGGAAAATCATCTCTTTAAAAGATGCGAAAAAAGAGACCTTTACGCTTGCAAATCCGCATGATGAGCTCAATAAATTCTCATCCTATGTGGATGAATGTCATTCAAAACCCTATGGGCTCTACCCAGACTGGCTTCCAGAAATTTTGAAGGGTAATTTACCCTCTGAATCGTGGGATCCATATGCTACCTTTTTCTTGAAGAAAGCAGGAGATGAAGCTATTACCAAGCTCTTACCGGAATGGAAAGCGAAGGCTGAAGAGCTTTTGAAGGAGATACTGCATGTTTGATGTTCTCTCAAGTGCAGTCACTACAAACTCGCACCTTCTTGTAGAGGCCTCTGCAGGGACTGGTAAAACGTTTACAATCGAGCACCTTTTTATCCGCAGACTTTTGGAACCAATTGGCAGTGAGACTGTGTGTGTGAAAGAGATTGCGATTGTGACCTTTACAAAGGCGTGTGCACGCGAGCTTTCCATACGTATTCGTAAAGCGTTAAACACAGCAATAGAGCTCCTGACTGATGATTTAGAGAGACCGGCTCCTGAGTATATTGAAAAGATTCGAAAAGAGGGCGAGAGGGCGGTATATGCAGCCAAGCGTAAACTGATCGATGCCAAGTGTCAGATTGACCGTGCTTCAATTTCAACTATTCACAGCTTTGCAGGGCGTCTTCTTTCAGAATACTTTCAAGATGAAAGTCATTTTTCGGAAAAAAGGTGGCTCACATCGTCACAGCTGCAAAAAATAGTCTATGATTACTTTGAACTTGAACAAGATGCTATTGCCACTTACGAGCTTCAGATCCTCTTAAAATCGCATGGAATGGATATCGCGGCCTTGATACAAGAGATCTCTCGTAGTCTTTGGGAGGTGGGTGAGCCAAAAGAGATACAAGTACTTAGTGAAAAGCTTTTTCAGGCAGCAATTAAAACTTGCTGGAGTGAAGAGTTTGTCTTAGAGAAACTTGAAGCACTGAGCTTTCAGTTTTGTGATTGTAGAAGTCGAAGTAATGAACTCAAGCCAGAGATTGCAAAAACTTTTGCAGCTTTTGCAAAACTTTTTTCCGAAAAGAGAAGTCTTGAGGAGATTATGGTCTCACCGCTTCTCACATCCGATCAATTTGCACGTCTAAAAGCAAGGGCGCAGCCAGATGATGAGTTTTTAGCAATACTTCGAGAGACGTTTGATCCTTTGATTGAACAAATTTCTAGTAAAGAAGAGATCCTTGCAAGACAGGTTTTTGCCTGTAAAAAATTCGTTACGAAAGTGATACGCCAAAAAGGATTTTTAACCCCTCAAGACCTACTTTTACAGATGGAGGAGGCTGTACTGCAGCCGGAGTTTTCATCTTACTTAAAAGGGCGCTACCGTGCAATTTTCGTTGATGAATTTCAAGATACAGATCCCATGCAATGGAAAATATTTTCGGATACTTTTTTAAAAAGCGACTGGCAAGGCTTTCTGTATTTAGTTGGAGATCCAAAGCAGGCGATCTATGCCTTTCGAAATGCTGATATCTATAGTTACATGAAGGCGAAAAATTCTTTTTCTGAGGAGATGAAGGTATCGCTGACTTCTAATTTTCGCTCCTCTCCTCAATTAACAGAG
>JAQGPK010000015.1 GCA_028293095.1 Chlamydiia bacterium
AGGAGGCTTTGTTGAAAAAT
Source organism: Chlamydiia bacterium (assembly GCA_028293095.1). Lineage (GTDB taxonomy): Bacteria > Chlamydiota > Chlamydiia > Chlamydiales > FEN-1388 > JAHFTM01. Next base: position 21 of record JAQGPK010000015.1, read on the forward strand.
TTATTCAGAGAAAATGAGGTTTCGCGATTTTATTATTTCAATAATTTAGTTTACATTTGAAAGCTGCGTCATCCGATTAAGAATCAAAAAACTTAGCCGAGCTTCTACTACCTGGTTTTCAAATTTACGACTTTTTAGTCTTTCTCCAAATAGTCTTTTTAGCCTGGAAAAGGATGACTCCACTAGACTTCTGATATGATATCCAGTGAATTTCTTCCATAAGCTCTTTCCTTCCTGACCTCCTCCAAAACCATTCGTAATTCTTACACTCTCATTTCTTTCCTCTTCTCCAGGTTTTTACCGTGTGTTTACACTTGGAGGAATATGTGCTTATATACGGCGTCTATAAAGGTAATCTCTACATGGTTTTCGGCCATATGCTCCATCAGCTACTACTCTTGTTACTGTTTTTGGGGCCTTATCAACAAGGCTCGAAAGTATTTTAGAGTCAGCAATAAGAGATTTGTTATACTTTGAGGAGGTGCGTTTTACGTGACTATTCATGTTAGGATCTTGGGTTTGATCGCTAAAGAGCCTACAGTTTCAATTTATTCACTTGAACTTTTCAACGTTTTCTTCCTTTCCGAATTTTTCAACAAAGCCAGTATAGTATAGGACTGAGTTATTTTATTTTTTTGACTTGTCTTCCTATCTTCCTTCATCTAATGTCAAAATTTGAACTACAGATTTTTTTACCGATCATAAGGCATAGAGACCAAATATGAACTTCAAATATATTCCTTTTGCTTTAGCAATTGCTACAACAAGTCTTTTCGGAAATCAACCATTCAGAACACCAGCCAAAGAAAAGAGCCTCAAAAATGAAAAGGACCTCAAGGCAGATATCATAGTCCTTGGAGGTGGAGCAGCAGGTTGCGTATTGATGAACAAGCTATCAAAGAATGGTCGCTTTTCAGTATTAGGCATAGAGGCGGGTCCAAATTTAACCCATGATTCAGAAATAAAGGCTGTGGGCCTCCCAGCACTCCTATTGCCTGCGACAACAGCGTACAAGTATTTTTGGTGGGGATGGAAGCAAACCAAGCCAGAGTCAATGCTCAATGGACGAGTAGGCGGTGATTGGGTAACAGGAATGATGTTGGGAGGTGGCTCATCCGTTAACGGACTATACTATGGTCGTGGTTCAAATGCCGTATACTCGTCTTGGGAACAAATCTCGGGCAGCAACAATTGGAGTCTGAACAAAATCTTGAAGGCCTTCAAGGCTCTTGAGAACTATGAAGGATTGACAATCACACCAAACGCACGAGGAATGAAAGGCCCTGTCAATGTCTTACAGACACCTACAGTATCGCAGATTACAACTAACATCCTATTGCCTGCTACACAAGCTGCATTTCCTGGAATTCCAACGGTAGTAGATTATAATGATCCGAGTGTTGAGAATTGCCTAGATCCTCGTACTCAATGGCTAATTAATTCTACTGGTACCGAGCGAGTCAGCAGCGCAACAGCATTTTTAAATAGTAAGGTAATGACGAAAAAAGGTCACGGAGTTAACGGACATACACTACGTGTGCTCTTTGATTCTGTCGTTGATAAAATCGTCTTTAACAAACATGGGCGTGCCACAAAAGTAAGATTTATCAAGGACGGTAAAATCTTAGAAGCACATGCTCGGAAAGCGGTTGTTGTGGCAAGTGGCATCAACAGTAGCAAGATACTCCAGCTTTCAGGCATAGGACCGAAGGAAACACTAAAGAAAGCAGGGATCAAGCCCGTATTCATCAATAAAAATGTAGGAAAACATCTCAAAAATCATCCTCTTCTCTCCATTACTTTGCTAGCAGATCCTGCAGATAACGGCATACCAAATGGAGCACCATATGCATTTACTATCCATAATGTGTACTTACCGGTAGTAGGCGGCAGTGCCAGTGACCCACGAATGCTACAGATGTTGTTCAAATACGTCCCTGCCGACAACCTGTCACCAGTCCCACTACTCATCATTGGATTTGAGCTTTTGAATCCAAAAAGTGAAGGAACAGTCACCATTCAAAGTGACAACCCATTTCAAATAGCTGCAGCGAGCGATAATGTGTATCAAAATCCTGTAGACCTGGAGAATATGAAGGCAGCCATCACGGTCTATATTCGCAATTTGCTTGAACAACTAGCTCTCGTCAATCCAGGATCGCCTTACTATAGTCCCATTCCACAAGACCCAATCAACGCAGTCATCAATTCTAACTATAACGATACAGTGGTTGAGTCCTATGTGAAAAATAACACCAATCTTGGAGCAGATGCACGCCACTTTGCATCGCATTGTAAAATGGCGCCTCTGAAACAGGGAGGCGTGGTAAACGGCAAAACACGTGTTTATGGCACAACAAACTGTTTTGTAATTGATAACTCCATCTGTCCGGAAATCCCTGATATCAATACGACAGCATCTGCTATGATGATCGGATTACGAGGTAGCGAAATTCTAAAACATATTTTGCACCATGAGAAATCAAAATCATTGATAATGGATCAAACTAAATAATGCTCACAAGGATGTGAAAACAGTTGCCTGAAGCCGGAGTCGAACCGACGACCTCCGCATTACGAATGCGCTGCTCTACCAACTGAGCTATTCAGGCGAATACTTTCCAACACTAAAAGATTATTTATTTTCTGTCAGCACACTATTGCTGGAGTATCGCCATAAGTGTCTCTGGAGATGACCAGATTTCAATGGATGTGCGTGCCCTTGTGATTGCGGTATAAAGCATTCTCCGGCCAAATACTTCAGATCCGGGAGGCAGTAGAAGTAACACTTTATTAAATTCGCTTCCCTGGCTTTTATGAACTGAGAGACAGTAGGCAAGCTCATACTGAGAAAGTAAAATGGAAGGAATCTCTCTTGTCTCGGTCCCAGATGTAAAAGTGGCTATTTTCTTTTCAATCACCCCCATCTCACCATTCATCAGTTCAAGCTGGTAGTCATTTTTGGAAATCATAATGGGCGTTACGGTTTGATGCTCTCTTTTCGCTATCTCATGCAACACTTTATTGATAGCCTCAACTCCCCAAGGTCCCTCTTTCTTTGGTGAGAGCAGACGGAAATTATGATCAAACTGAGTAAAGATTTTTTCTGCTTGCTGTGCAAAATAACTTTCAAGCATTTGTGGGTCTACTGCTTGATAAGAAACTGATGGATGAGACTGCGCTAAAAACTCACGGACTTGCGCGCTATTTCCTGATTTGACAAGAGATGCAAGCTCGACAATATCTACAAGCTCTGTACGCATACAGTGAGTGAGTTCATGGCTTACACTTTTTTGCGCAACAAATTCTGCAAAAAGATCACCTGGCTCAACAGGGGGTAGTTGATAAGGGTCTCCTAAAAATAAAAGTTTGGTCCCATCTTGGATACGGGAAAGAAACTCGGCCATTAAAGCGGCATCCACCATCGAGGTTTCATCTACAATAATGAGATGATAGACAAGACTCTCAGCTTTTCCCCTACCAATATCGTTCCCCTTAAAGCGTCTAATTCCTAATAGCGAATGAAGAGTCTTTATCTCAATATGCTTTTCAATCTTTGCAAAATCATCTCCACAAGCTCTTTTAATACTTTTTTCAAGATTTGTGGTGGCTTTTCCTGTAGGTCCAACAAGAGCAATACGAAGGTTATGCTCTTGATGCACCCTAAAAAATAGTTTTAGGAAAATCCCTGCGGTATATGTTTTCCCAGTTCCGGGGCCGCCATAAATGGAAAAGAGTGTCTCTGAAGAGGCTTTTACAATAGCCTCTGCTTGCTCTTTTAAGAGCTCTCCTTGCAAGAGACTCTCTTCAACCGCCTCTTTCAACTTACCCAGCTGTAAAGAAGACTGACAAGAAGCATTCTTAATACGATGGTAGTGCAGCCATACTTTCTCTTGCGCATCGTAGGCTCTTCGAAGATAGAGTCGATCTTCTTTTTTTACATATCTCTCGGTGGCTTGATCCTGCAGTTCTAAAAAACCTTCGCGAATTGCATTTGAGAGATCTTCATCCGGAAAAAAAATCTGGGGGTCTGGAAAAATCTCGCTCTCTTTCACCTCAATAAAAAGATATCCCTGACGAAAAGCTCTAGATAAAAAACA
>JAQGPK010000056.1 GCA_028293095.1 Chlamydiia bacterium
AAGTATCTACATTCCGTTCCGGCGATCTTGATAGCTCCTCTCTCATCGTGCATGACAATCTCTGGGGAACTGCGGAAGAGGACGTTCTGCGTCGTGATTTCACAATTAACGCTCTTTTTTATGACCCAACCACAAAAACGATCTTAGACTACGTTGGAGGGTGCGAGGATCTGCAAAATAGACTCCTTCGCACAATTGGAGAGCCTTCAGTACGCTTTAAACAAGACCCTGTGCGCATGATTCGCATGCTAAAATTCCGAGCGCGTTTTGATCTGGATTTTGATTTAAAAGCCGAAAAAGCTCTTCACAATTGCAAAGAAGAAATTCTAAAAAGTGCACCCGCAAGGCTTTTAGAAGAGTTTTTCAAAATGCTCGAATCGGGCCATTCCTGCAAATTTTTTGAACTTATGGGAGACTCTGGTTTTCTCGAAATTCTTTTCCCTTGCTTCCACCACTTCTTCTACGGACCTATGGGTGAGATAGCTTATCAACACCTAAAAATCATTGATGAGTTTCACCTGAAAGAGCTGCAGCTTAAAAATGCTGAACCTCTTGACAGAAGCCTTTTGATAGCGGTCTTAGTATTTCCTATTTTAGAACAAGAACTCCTTACTCTCACAGCTGACCGTCAGTCACCACTTTCTATCGGTGATATCATTCACCTCTCTGAAACCCTTCTCCAAGGAATTGACACCTCCTCCTTTGCCCATTTTCCAAAGAAAATTTTCTATACCTGTCATATGATCTCTGTGAATCAATTTCGTCTTGTACCTCTTCAAGGCCGTCCTAAATTTCACGCCCGCTTTACTCACACCGAAGAGTTTGATCTCGCCCTTCAATTTTTGGCGCTCAGATCAAAAATTAACCCTGCCCTTAAAGAGTCCTACCTGGAGTGGAAGAAGCTGTATTCATGATCCTCTATTCTATTGTCGTTCCAATCTTTAATGAATGTGATAACATCACTCCTCTCACAGCTGAAATCGAAACCGTCATGAACTCTCTGAACTCTTCTTGGGAGCTCATTTTCGTCGATGATGGATCCTTAGACAACAGCCACACAATCCTTCGCGAACTTGCAGCCATCAAACCCTATCTTCGCCCGCTACACTTTAAAAAGAATGCAGGGCAGACAGCAGCGCTCGATGCCGGCTTTAAAGCAGCTCGTGGATCTATTATCATCACACTCGATGGCGACGGCCAAAATAATCCAAACGACATTCCTCGTTTACTAGATGAATTCTCTAAAGGCTACGATCTTATCACCGGAAAGAGAATCTCTCGTCAAGATAGCCGGAAGAAGCGCCTCATCTCAAAAATTGCCAATTTTATCCGCCAAAAAGCTCTTCAGGATGGCTGCAGTGATACGGGCTGCTCATTGAAAGTATACCGCAAAAGCGCACTCGACACTATTTGTCTCTATAAAGGCATGCACCGCTTTCTTCCCGCCCTTTTCCTGATCGAAGGATATAAAGTAAAAGAGGTTGAGGTTGACCATCGACTAAGAAAAAGAGGGGTCAGTAAATACAATTTCTTTAACCGCGGTATCTCTCTTCTTTCTGACCTCTTAGCAGTTGCCTGGATGCGTAAGCGCAAATTGAACTATGAAATCAATCATGATTGATGGCATACGTGCAGAGCTCTATCCTTTAGGAATCCTCTCGGTCATCGCTTTTGGCCTGCGCTTCATTATACAATGGTATGAGTCTGAAAAGGCAAAACGCTCTGTTGTGACACCTCTCTTTTGGAAACTCTCTCTTGCTGGCAATTTTTTTTTATTTATCCATTCAATCATTCAAGTACACTTTCCTATCTGCCTGATCCAATCGCTCCAAACAGTACTTTCCTGGAGAAATATTAACCTCTTAAAGCCTAAAAAATTTCATATATCATTCGAAAAAACCCTTTTTCTTTTATTTTGCAGCGCTTTTCTTACGATCCTTATATTTCTTCTCCAGGGCTATATTCTAGAAAATGGTGTTAACTACTGGCTTCGATCTCCCTATTCAACAGGCGTGCATGGAAAACCTGTAGTGGCATCACCTCTTGTACATTTCATTGGAATCATCGGTATCTCAGCCTTTTCACTCCGCTTCTGGATTCAATGGTGGATGGCAGAAAAGCATCAAAAAAGTGAACTTACAAAAACGTTTTGGTGGCTCAGTCTCTTTGGCGCTGTTCTCTCTATCATCTATTTTTCAATTCTCCTTGACTGGGTCAATGCAGTCGGTCCCATCCTTGCTATAGTCCCCTATTCTCGTAATCTCTGGCTGATTTATACTAATGAAAAAAAGAGAGTGTATACTGCCTCTATATTTATCTTTGCCGGAGAAAAAAGTGGTGATCTCTGCGGCGCCAAATTGATGCAGGAGTTAAAGCAAAAGCTCCCCCATGTTCACTTTTTTGGAGTTGGCGGAAAGGAAATGCAAAAAGCTGGGATTGAATCTTTGTACCCGATAGAGCGCTTTCAGGTAATGGGCTTTTCTGATGTACTCAAAGCTCTCCCACAACTCATTATCAGCATGCTCTCTTTAAAAAAATCTATTTTAGACCGCAAACCTCTGCTTTGCCTCTTTATTGACCAGCCTGACTTCTCTATCCGTCTTGCAAAAAAGCTAAAAAAGGGTGGGTATCAGGGAAAAATTGTGCAATTTGTAGCCCCTTCTGTCTGGGCTTGGAAGCGCTCACGAGCTGAAAAAATGGCTCAATATTTTGACCTGCTCATTACCCTTTTCTCTTTTGAGCCTCAATACTTTGCGCATACAACTCTTAAAACAATCTGGGCAGGGCATCCGATTGTAGAATCAATCAATCAAGAGTCTCTTCAAAGAGAACCTCTGATTGCGCTCTATCCTGGGAGCCGGCCTGCAGAAGTTAGGCGAAACCTGCCAAAGCAGCTCGAAGCAGCAGCTCTTTTTTGTCAAAAGATTGCAGAAAAAGGTGTTCAATTTGAAATTGCCATTTCAGGCGCGTCACAAGACTTACGCTCTCAAATCGATACAATTATTGCAGATCTTCAAAAACAAGGCCGCATAGCAACCTCTCAAAAAATTACACTTATACCTTTTGAAGAGCGCTATCAAGTCATGAAGCGTTCAAGTCTGGCTCTTGCCAAATGTGGTACTGTGAATCTAGAACTTGCGCTCCATGAAGTACCCACAATTGTCACCTATGAGCTTTCATTTCTTAACCGCTTTCTTGCCACATATGTTCTCAACATCGATTTACCTTTCTATTCAATTGTAAATATTTTGAAGAAAAAAGAGATCTTTCCTGAATTGATCAAAGAGAAAACAACTCCTCAAAGTATTGCTGATAGTTTAGTGAGTTTTTATTCAAATCCTGAACTTCTCAAATCATGCAAAAAAGAATGCAAAGAACTTCTCTCTCTTGTACAAAGAGAAAAAACTCCGACACTTATCGCTTGCGAGGCAATTGTAGTAGCAGTACATGATACATAAAATAATCGCCTACCTTCTACGTATTATCGTGACGCTCCTTTTTTGGACGCTACGAGTAGAAATTCGAGGAGCATCAGCCTTAAAAAAACTCGAAGAACCGACTTTGATTGCAATCTGGCACTCCCAGCTTCTCTTGCTTGCCCCTCTCATAAAAAAAGTAATCTCAGCTATCCCCATTTCGATCCTGATCAGTAAAAGCCGCGATGGCAATATTCCTGCTGCCTATGCAGCGACATACCCTCGAGTATCTGCTATTCGCGTCGGGCATAAAGGGCGCCATCATGCCCTCTTAGAGGTCATTCATACTCTGGATAAAAATCATCTTGTCATTATCACACCAGACGGCCCACGGGGACCTATTTACACTATCAAGCCTGGGATTATTTTTGCGGCTAAAAAATGTTCTGCACCCATCATTGCGATGAGCTGGAAGGCATCCAGATGTATTCGCCTCAACTCTTGGGATAAATTCTGCATTCCGCTTCCCTTCTCAAAAATCACAGTCACCTTTAGCCCCCCACTCGCTTTCTCTGAAGGCGATGAACCTCAGACAATTGAAAATGAGTTAAAGAAAGCATTAGATACATCTTCTTGCTAATTTTTTAATTGTAACCCGATACTTTCTTTTCAAGAGAGCGTATCATTTGTGTGCAGCCAATATAATCATCTGAAAACGCCACATCTTCTTTACAGCAGTGAATCAGAGCATTCAGCAATCTACCTACTCGCTGAACCTGTAAACTATTGAGAGCCTTATCATTTTTCTGTTCAAGTTCTATCAACGTTGTAGCCAACTCTTTGATAAGCTCTTGACAGCGCTGCGGAATAAGGTAATGCGCTTTCAGCAAGGGCTGTATGTGCAAAAGCTCAGTGTCTTGAAATTGAGAAAAGAGAGTTTCGGTTACATCGGTTAAAGTCGAAGCCGGGGCTCTACTATTTTTAAGATCTTTGATAGCTTGTTGTATACTCGATAGCAGCTTTTCTACTTTTGGATTCTCATCTAAACATCTATTTGTCAAGGATACGAGAACATTTCTTACGATCTCTGCCGATTTGGTTGTGTCTTGCACGGGAGGAGCAAACCGTGCAAGGGTGTTACGAATCGTAATAGCTGTTTTCTTACCCTCTTCAGTTTTCAAATCAAGCGTCTTGTCTCGAATCGCAAGTAGCGTATCTTCTGCAAGGGCACGGACATCCTTCCATTTATCAGGAGCTAAAGCAGAAAAAAGAGTACCAAGCGTTCCTTGCTTGATCAGTGAATATTTACCATCCTGACTTTTTTGAACTTGATATTCACCCATTTCCTTTTCTGAATGAGTTTTTTGAAAATCAATAGCCTCTTTATAAAAAGAATATAGATAATCATCTGATGCCATAATAAAGCCCTATTGTACCGTTATTATCCTCATATGAATTAAATTTATTAATTTATCAATAATTTATTTTTTATATTTGCAGATAAATTAATATTTTTGTTACAATTGATACTTAACTTAACACCAATGCATAAAAATGATTACTAGCCCGCAATCACCTATTCCTTTTGCTTTTGATCATCGCACAGATATTCAACAGCAAAATAGAGATTTCAACCCTCAAAAACTTCAGCTTTTTACAGATAAAATCAAAGAACTTCGAAATGAAGCTGCATGGAAAATGCGAATGTTTCATATGAATAAAGCGCGTATAATAAGATACTGCTCTGAATGCATAGATAATGCCCAAATAGAGGCGGATGCAAATCCAGAATTTGCTAAAAAATTAAATATTACACAATATCGTAAAGACCTTAAACAGGCAGAACAAGAGCTTCTTAAAGAAGCTAAAACAAAGAATGGGGAAGCATTAGAAGAGACTATCAACAAAAAACTCCGCCCTCTGTGGGCTCATTCGATAGAAGCCATCCTCTCTTCAAATCCACCAAAGTGTATGATTCAATAGATTTTCTTTCAAAATTGCAGAAAAATTCATAAATAGCATATCTATTACTCCTTTAACGTAAAGGAGCCCAAAAGATGCAAAGAGTACGGCATATATTCTATGCTGAAGGCTCTTTATATCTTTTACCAGAGAAGAACACGGGAAGGAATGGAACGCCAGCTGTTTGCTACACACACCTGAAGGGTGTGAAATATTGTGTCACTCAAGAAGGGATGAACGCATTTTTTCGATAAGCTGTGTATCGATCATTTGACTTGCACCACAAATGGCATTGAAAATGGCGCGCTTTGATGAATTTCCATGACACTTAATCACAATGCCATCAACGCCTGCAACAAGAGCTCCTGCTGAGGCTTCATAGCTTAAAGCACTTTTTAGTCGCTCTAGCCCTTTTCCATTTGTAAGTTCTTCTTCGGCAAGCTGAAATACAAATGAAGCAACCCCTTCGGCAGTCTTTAAGAA
>JAQGPK010000088.1 GCA_028293095.1 Chlamydiia bacterium
TCATTTAATCTTCTCTGAGAGTATTGAGCCACTTTTTAAGCTGCAGGACTTTCGTGATAAATTCATCGATTGGGTAAAGGCTGCTATGCCAGCAGACTTTGAGAAAGCGCGCTTTGATGCAATTAAACAAGCGATTGCGAAGCTTGAGGTACAGGAGGCAAAGAAGTATCTTGCCTACAAGCTTGAAGGATTAGATGATTATAGCCTAGAAATAGCGAAAACAATGGAAGAGAGGGTACTTGCAACTTTAGAGAAAAAAACAAGCGAAGAAATTATTGAAGAGGCCAGAGCCCAAGCTTATTTGGGGACTGTTATTAGCAATGGAATAGATCGAAAGGCTATTATCGACTCTTTAATAAAATTGCAAATTATTGAACCTGCGGCTCAGTTTGCAGAATAAATTTCATCATGTAAAGATCTTGATGTAAGGATACTCTTGCAAAAAAATAGGAAAATGGCGAGATTCTGAGGTTTTTCGATTCTTAAGGAATAGGAACGACTTCAGAAAATTGCCATTCCTATTTTTGATTGTTTTTACGACGGAGTTTGCATGAAAGAACCAATTCGAATAGCAGTCACAGGTGGCGCTGGGCAAATTGCATATAGCCTTCTTTTTCGTCTAGCCGCAGGCGAGCTTTTTCATAATCAGCCTATCGCTCTTCATATCCTAGAAGTACCAGCAGTGCTCTCTCAGCTCGAAGGCGTCAAGATGGAGCTTCTCGACTGCGCCTTCCCTCATCTTCAAGAAATTGTGATTGGCTCTGATCCTCATAAAGTATTTGAAGGGGTCAATTTTGCATACCTTGTTGGCGCAAAGCCTCGCGGTCCTGGCATGGAGCGTAAAGATCTGCTTGAAGCCAATGGCAGAATTTTTCAAGGGCAAGGGCAAGCTCTAAGCGATGCTGCAGCCAAAGATGTGCGTGTGCTTGTAGTTGGTAATCCTTGTAATACAAATTGTTTGATTGCGATCCATAATGCCAAAAATATAGCGCCTCAGCAGTTTCAGGCAATGACTAGGCTTGATGAAAATCGAGCAAAAGCCTTTTTAGCTGTAAAAGCTCAGTGCCCGGTCTCATCTATTACAAACTGCACCATCTGGGGAAATCACTCCTCCACACAGGTGCCTGACTTTCTACATACAAAAATCGATGGAAAGCTAGCTACAGAGGTCATTAAAGACACGACTTGGCTTCAAACTGAGTTTTTTAAAAAAGTGCAAGGACGTGGTGCTGAAATTATTCAAGCTCGTGGAAAATCCTCCGCTGCCTCCGCTGCCTCTGCGGCAATTGATGCTATGCGCTCTCTTATAACAGCTGACAGCACAACCTATTCATCAGCAGTCTATAGTGCAAACAATTCCTATGGTATTGATCCTAACTTAGTCTTTTCTTTCCCCTGTAAATCGGTATCAAAGGGTAATTGGGAAGAGGTAAAGGGCGTAGAATGGGATCAGTTCTTAGAGACTAAAATTCGAGCATCTGAAAAAGAGCTCATTGAAGAAAGAGACCTTATTAAGGATCTATTATGAAAGATGGCATACTTTTTGAAATTACGAAAGAAGATTTAGAAACGGGGCTTCGAGGATATCCGGTAGGATATTGCACAACATCCTATGTTGAGCCAACCAAAGGGCTTTTCTATGTTGGAAAACCAATAGACGAACTTGCCAAAAGAGAGCCTGAAGAGGTGATCTTTCTTCTGTATTATGGAAGAGAAGGCAATTTTGAAGAGATTAAAGCTTTTAAAAAAGAGCTTGCTGAGCGCTGCAAAAAAAAGGCTTCAAAATAGTTGTTAGAAGAGATACGCACGCTTCCTCGAGAAGGCCAGCCAATGAAGCTCTTTGCAGCAAGCCTTTTGATTGCGGGCATGCATGAAACGGAAAACAATTATCGAGAAGACTGCTTGAATCTTATTGCCGCAATTCCTACGATTGTAGCAACGCTCATTAACCATCATGCTGGTTGGGGAGAGGGGAGATCGGTAGAGTCAAAGCCAGAGCTAGGATATATGGAAAACTTTGTTTCTATGCTCCAGCTTCCTCATCACAAGTCGAAAGATCTTATCGAAGCGATGAAGCTCTTTAATATTTTGCACTACGATCATGGTGGCGGTAACCTTTCGACTTTTGTGGGCAAATCCATTGCATCTGGTCTTGAAGATATGTATGGTTCACTGGCTGGGGCAATTGTTGCGCTTTCAGGTCCACGACATGGTAGAGCAAATCAAGACTGTTTAGATTTCGTCGAACTTATCATGAAGGAGGTCGGGGAGGGGGCAACAGAGGCAGAGATTGAGGCGCTTCTCCGAAGTAAGCTTGCAAGAAATGAGCTTGTCTTTGGCTTTGGTCATGCGGTTCTTCGAGTAGAAGATCCAAGAGCTACTATTTTTTATGATTTTGTGCATACTAAGTATCCCAATCATCCTCTTGTGAAGATTGCAGAAAAGCTACGAACAGCCGGGGTTAAAGTACTCTCAGAAAACCCGAAAATTTCAGATCCGTATCCGAATGTGGATGCAATCTCTGGGATTGCGCTTATTGCTGCAGGATTTCCCTATTCGGAATATTTTCCTGTACTCTTTGGGCTTTCTCGAGTGGTTGGTATTGCAAGGCAGATTGTCTATGAGAGGCTTGAGGCACGTAATGGTAAAGGGACCCCAATTATACGACCTAAATATTTTTATCTCGGAAAAGAGGATGTTTCAGGCTGATGTTTTTTAAAGAATTAGAAAAGCTCTTTGAGCGTGCGGGAAGATTTGTATTTTCCAAAGCAAAATTATTGACGACTGTGATCACACTTGCTCTTTTAGGGGTGATGATTGTGTGTAGTATGGGCCTCTCTCTCCATGCCGGCGAGTGGGTTGCCTTGAGCCTTACCTTTTTGCCAATCTTTTTGGCGACAAGTGTTTTATCAGCTCTTGGTGTACTGTTGATCCGTAGCTACCATGATGAGATTAAAAATAGAGATACAAATGTTGCTAAAACAGTGACAGCCATGACTGATTCACTCTTTACATCATCTTACTTTTTCTTGCCTATTATTTTGATCTATTTACTACTGTGGGTAGTATTAGGGCTATTCTTCTTAATGAAAGCAATTCCAATTATAGGGGATGCTTTTGCAGTGATTTTTGCTTTTGGCCCTTTTCTCTTGATTTTAGGATCACTTTTACTTTCCTTAGCATCGATCTTCTTACTCTTTACGGCAACACCTGTTATGGCCCTTAAATCGCTGACAGGGGAAAAATTATTTCAATATGTGCATGAGCAGCGCTTCCAACAGATATTTTTACGATTGGTGCTTTGCCTTCTTTCTCTTCTCCCACTGATTGTGACAGCATGTCTACTATGGCTTGCGGCAAAAATCACAACAGTTGTTTACGTTGATCAAGAAAATACCCTTCAAATGGTTATGCAATGGTTTTTTATTATGCTTCCATTTGCTGCGATCCTGTCACCAACAGTGATTTTTTTCTTTAACATGGCAACAGAGACACATATCCTGATTCAAAAGCGTTCGGCCTAAACTGATTTCATTAAGAAGAGAGAGATAGAATGCGTGAGCTGAATAAGTTATTTGAAAATAACAGAGACTGGGTAAAAGAGAGACTGGATCAAGATCCTGAGTATTTTGAAAGGCAAACAACTGAGCAAAAGCCGCAATATCTTTGGATTGGTTGCTCCGACAGTCGTATTCTTGCAAATCAGATTATCGGCTTGGATGCAGGCGAGCTCTTTGTGCATAGAAATATTGCCAATCTCTTTCTTCATACAGATTTTAACTCTCTTTCTGTGCTGCAGTATGCAGTTGATTTTTTGAAGGTGCGACACGTCATTATCTGTGGGCATTATGGCTGCGGCGGGGTGAAGGTGGCTATGGAAAATGAGCAACATGGCCTTGTCGATAATTGGCTAAGAAATATTCGAGATATCTGCGCGCGAGAAAAAGCAGAATTAGATGCGATTCCAGATAGCACAAAACGCTATGAGAGACTTGTAGAGCTTAATGTCATCTATCAAACTCTAAATGTATGTCACACGACTGTTGTACAGAACGCATGGGCAAGGAAACAGCCAATAAGTGTTCATGGATGGGTTTATGATATGAGATCTGGCCTATTAAATGATCTTGACTGCTGCGTGTCGGGAATTGCTCAAATCGAAGAGACCTATAGAACGAAAAAATTGCACTAAAAGAATACCCCACGTTCGGCATGCATGCCATCACGCGGGGCTAACATCATTCCTCACTATCAGCGGACATCAGTTATTGAGGCTTCTTTACCATTTGAGAAAGCTCTTCAACTATTTTTTTAGCATTTGGATAATTTTCGTCTATAGTTAATAACGTTTTTAAATGGATGATGGCCTTTTCATAATTGCCCTGTAATCGACGTAAGCTAGCCAATTCAAAACAGGCCGTTGTATAATTAGGTTTAATAGTGAGCGCTTTTAGTAAGTGTGCTTCAGCCACAATAAAATCTTGCTTTAAGAGGAAAATTACTCCTAATGTGGTGTGACTTTCATAGTCATCAGGATTAATAGATAGTGCTTCTTGGAAGAAATATCTGGCCTCATTTACCATGCCGTAAAATAGATACGTTTGGCCCACTTTTATACAATCTCTCGCAGTTTGCATATTTTGAGTTTTTGTAAGCGCATTGCTATCAGGGCCAGTAGTGTTGGATTTTTTAGAGGGTTGTATTACAAAGTTCCATTTGGGGTTAGAGACGTATTCTACTTGCTGATTTTTGGAATCCTCAAGGAGCTCTTCAGTATCTATAGACGGATCAAACTCTACTTTGCACTTAGGCTGTGCATTGTCTTCTTTTGAATTCTTCAAAAGACTAACGGTCATTCTATTATTCGTTTCTTCGTTGTTTTTTCCATCTTTTAGTAAATAAATACGATGTGCTGCGGGTACATTTTTTGAATTTTTATACGATAATTGCGCTGCATGAATTGTAAGATTTGTTATATTAGCAAATTGTAATAATCTATTTTTTACATCTTTTTTGCCTTTGTTCTTATCCAGCTGTAATAAAATAAGGATCTGAGTTGCGTCCTTATAGATCTTTTTGTCTAGTTGATCCCATGCTTTTGTAAGAGCCTTTTTCATCAATAAACTAGTCTCACTAGTAATAGAAGATGTCGTTGTAGAGAAATTCCCTTTACTATTCTTTTTCTTTAGTGAAAGATAAAATATAGGTTGATTATTCTTTTGAAAGCTATCTATCTTTGAAGCAATATGGCTTACTTGTGAATCAGCTGGAGAGCTGGTCGATGTTGGTGAAAAGGTGACTTCAGTGCTTTGCTGATTAACTGATGAACAAAATGTGCTATTTGTAACTTGCATACTCTTACCTATGTTTAATATAAAAAATTAATTATTATAATGGTAGTGCATCTAAAAAACAACAAATTTATATAGTTTCATTATTTATGAGTTTGTCATTGTTCGTAGACATTGGAAAATAAGTAGACTTTTGCCTTGCAATTTCCTTGTATGATTCGCTATCGTGGTTTTTTACATCATATACAATAGGAGTTCTATTATGATGCTCATACAGATTCTAGGGCATGTAGGCGCAGATCCTGAGACACGAGTTTCTCCAGCAGGACAAAAAATAGTCTCATTTCGTATGGCTATTAATTCAAAGCGCAAAGGTAAAGAGACAACAGTGTGGTGGAGAGTGACTATTTTTGGTGATCGCTTTGATCGTTTGCTCCCGTACATTAAGAAAGGCAGTGCTTTGATTGTGTCAGGAATGATGAATCCTTTAGAGCTCTATCAAGATAAAGAGGGTGCTACACAAATTTCCTACGAGATCATTGCTGATTCAATTAATTTTAGTCCGTTTGGTGGAAAAAGCGATAAAACTCAAGAAGGACAGACTTCTCAATATGGTAGTGATACGCAAGCCGCAACAGTTGGCGCAGCTCCTAGTTTCAAGCCACAAGCAGCTCAGTTCCAGCCAGCTTCTTTCCAGCCGCGTACACCATTTGGTGGAAGCGCTTCAGGATCTGCATCTCAACAAGAATTTGCAGATGACGAAATTCCTTTTTAGCAGAAGCAATAGAGATCTTTCATGGTCTCTATTGAAAAATAATTAGGAACACTTTACTAGCTTATTGTTATTAGCTGAAGAGTATGCTATTAGGAAGAAAAGGAAAGAGAGTGACTATGCAGATTACGGCGATTTCAAATATTGAAAAGAGAGAGCATGCAGATTGCCTTGTACTACCCTTTTGGAAGGGAGAAAAAGGGGCAGAAGCAGCTTGTGATCTGGGTAAGCTCACAGCCTATTCCTCCCTACCTATCAAAGTAAAAGATTTTACCGGAAAAGAGGGTGAAGTACTCTGGGTCTATGGCAGTGAGCCTGAAGAGTCGCGTATTGCACTTCTCGGTCTTGGTAATAGAGAGGGCATTACGATTGAGAAGCTAAGGCGTGCGTATGGTGCACTTACTAAGGCAGTACTGAAGCGTAAATGTTCCTCTCTGAGTTTTCTTTTTCCAAATGTTGATCTTCTTAATTCAGAATTAGTTGCAAAAGCTATTGGAGAAGGATTTTTTCTCGCAAATTATGTTTTCGATGCGCTAAAGCACGATACTCTCAAGCAAGAACCGACCGTTCGCATTACGAAAGTGCAGTGCATTACATCTGATCAACATGCAGTTCTTGATGCTCTTATGACCATTGAGAAGACTGCAAAGGGTGTTTATCTGGCTCGTGATCTTACGAATGGAAATGCCGACGATATTACTCCTCAGTATCTAGGGAGAGTTGCAAAGCAGCTCGAGTCTGAATACCCCACAATTGAAGCAACCGTTCATGACAGAGATTGGATCGAAAAGCAAGGTATGGGGCTTTTATTGGCTGTTGGAAAAGGGTCAGAGCATCCGCCTGTATTTATTGTGGCAAAGTATAAAGGCAATCCGACCTCCTCTGATCACACAGTTATTGTTGGTAAAGGGCTTACCTTTGATACGGGAGGCCTTAATTTAAAGCCAAAAGGCAATATAGAGTCGCAACGTGTTGATATGGCAGGGGCTGCTGTTGCTCTTGGAACCATTAAAGCGCTTGCAGAGTTGAGTCTTCCTGTGAATGTCACCGCTGTGATTGCCTCCTGCGAAAACGCGATAAGTTCGAAGTCATACAAGCCTGGAGATGTCTATAAGGCCTATTCAGGAAAGACTGTTGAGATCACAGATACGGACGCAGAAGGTCGGTTAACACTTGCAGATGCGCTCAGCTGGACTGTAAAAAATTTGCAGCCGACACGGGTGATTGACTTTGCAACGCTCACGGGCTCTATGGTAGTTGCTTTAGGCTCTGAGGTGTTTGGTCTGATGTCAAATAGTGATTCTTTGGCACAAGCACTCCTTCACTCGGGAGAAAAAACCCATGAGCGTGCGTGGCAGCTTCCATTATTTGAAGAGTATAAAGAGTACTTAAAATCAGAAATTGCAGACATTAAGAATTCTGCCGGACGTGAAGGTGGGGCTATTTTAGCAGCTATCTTCTTGCAAGAGTTTGTAGGCAATACGCCATGGGCTCATTTTGACATTGCAGGAGTTGCTTTTCAAAAAGAGGGAAAACGCTACTATCCTAAAATGGCAACAGGCATTGGTATTCGCTTGATGATCGATTACATTGAGAGTCTTATTCCTAAAGCACAAAAAGGTTTTTAATGCTACGAGATGATGCGGGGAGCCCTCCTGAAAATTATCCTGAAAGCCTTATCCGTGATCGATCGGTTGAGACTCTGCATCTTCGTAAAAAAGTACCAGTTGCTATTTTAGGAGCAACAGGAAGCGTCGGCCAAAGGCTTATACAGCTCTTAGCTCACCATCCTTGGTTTCAGATTGTAGCGCTCTGTGCCTCTGAAAAATCGCAAGGCAAAACCTATAAAGAAGCTGTGACCTGGATCCAGACGACACCTCTTCCTGAAGCTATCGGACTACTTCCTGTTCTTAGCTGCGAGCCAAACTTCCCTTATAAGATAGTTTTTTCTGGATTGAGCTCTTCGGTTGCAGGAGATGTAGAAACAGCTTTTGCAAAAGCTGGATGTGTAGTCATTTCCTGTGCAAAAAATCATCGTATGGACCCTGATGTTCCGATGCTCGTTCCTGAGGTGAATATAGAACATATAGATCTTGTGAAAGAGCAGAAATTTCCAGATGGCGGCATGATTCTTACTAAGCCCAACTGCACGGTGATTGGACTTGCGTTAGCTCTCAAACCACTTGCTGTAGAATTTGGCATTGAAGCTCTACATGTTACAACGTTGAATGCCTCTTCGGGAGCAGGTTTTCCTGGCGTTCCGAGTCTTTCTCTTTTAGATAATTTAATCCCCTATATAGAAGATGAGGAAGAAAAAATAGAGACTGAGCTTTCTAAAGTACTAGGATCTTATTCTCATGCTATCGTTCAAGACTATCCTCTAAAAATAAGCGCCAGCTGTACTCGCGTGCCTATTACAGAAGGACATACCGAAATTGTTTCTGTGAAATTAAAAAGACAAGCGACTAAAGAGGAACTTATACGTATTTGGAGAGAGTTTTCACCTCCTATTCAAGATCTTAAACTGCCTATGTCACCTACACATATTATACACTATTTTGATGAAAAAGATCTGCCTCAACCAAAGTTACAGCGAGACTTAGAGCGAGGTATGGCTGT
>JAQGPK010000224.1 GCA_028293095.1 Chlamydiia bacterium
CTTTTGAATTTGTAAATGCTATGGGATTAACAAAAACAGTGTCGGCATCTAAAATAAGTACATTCGATGAAATCTTAGGAATCACAAAGGGGGCATACAACTTCAAAAATTGTTGATAAATCCATCCTAATCGAGAATTCGGAGCATCTTGAAATTCACGCGCTTTGGCTTCTTCCCCCAAAATATTCAAAGCAATATCAAATTTAGAAAATGGATAGAGCTTTTCATCAAACCACTCCGCAGAATCTGTATAGCGCTTATCAGAGACTACAATCACACGATGTATGTTCTTTCCATACTTTTTAATCCCTCGAATACATACCTCTAAAGTTCCAAGATCTTTTGAAGTGCAAGGAATCACAACATCTATGGGGTCCTTTGGTAACTGATACTTTACTTTACTTATCTTTGCTTCTAATGAAGCAAAGGAAACCATCATTATGAGACTGAGAAAAATCTTAATATATGGTAATCGAATGAACAAAACCACGGAAAATACCCCATAAAAATTTCAAGGAGACTACTACTGATATTTAAAAATTCATGTCAATCAGGTTAAACCTAGTGTATACCCCTTCCTCAAAAAAATAAAATTATTTCCTAGCTGTAGCTTGATAGGAAGAATATATTGAAATCAATACGGGCTCCTAATCCGATGGGTATTCTTGGTTGGTTTATCAAACGTATGGTCTCCGATCGATCTCAATATATCCTTTACTATAAACCCAATTCCTCCATAAAAAATAATCTATCAGTATTTTTCCATTTTCTTTCCTAAAAATTTTCATTGTCATGAGTATAACTGGAAGCCCATCTTCTTGCTAAACTACTCTCTATCTGCTACTGATTTCCAATAGCTTATAATAAAAAAGCTTGCGAACCAGATCCAAAGACGATATTCTTTTAATGCAACAATTTTAAAAATTGATCCCACTTTCCAAAATTATGAAAAAGCGCCCTATTTTTGTAATATTACTTACGTTATTGATTCAATCAACACTCATTGCTCACTCATCATTGTTCCCTATAACCTTTAATGAATCGATGAAGACAAATCAAAAGTTTGACCTCCAATACAGCACTACCGAACCAACTTGGCAACTACTTAGAAAACTTTTTGAGGCTTACCAAAAAAAAGACTCTAGAAAAAGTTCAAAGTACCTCATCCCTAAACTCATCCACGTAGTCTGGCTTGGAAAGCCTCTACCAAGAAGTTGTAAAAGCATGATACGATCCTGGCAAAAATTTCATCCCGAGTGGACTATAAAAATATGGACAGACTATGAGGTTGAGAATTTTAAGCTTACCAACAAGTCAGCTTTTAATAAAGCGACAAACTATGGGGAAAAATCAGATATTTGGCGCTATGAGATTCTCTACCGCTTTGGTGGTCTCTATGTCGACACAGATTTTGAATGTATCAGCGCTTTTGACCATCTTCATCAAAGTTGTGAATTTTATACAGGAATAGGTTATGGTAAAGCTCCAGAGCTCTATAATGGCTTAATAGGCTCAATTCCAGGACATCCTATCTTAAAACTTTGTATTGAAAATATTAAAAATGGCCTTGGTGATCACAATACCCAACGCATCATAAAGGAGACAGGCCCTCAATATTTTACTCAATGCTTCATAGCTCTTGCTGATAAATTTCAAGGGCAAGTAGTCCCTCTCCCTGTCACTTATCTCTATCCATTTCCAAATACTGCTAGAGATAGCTTAGCTGATCACAAAGAAATTAAAAAGCGATGGTTAAAGCAAGAATCTCTTGCCATCCATTATTGGTCTCGAAGCTGGGTGAAAAAGTAAAAAACATCCTTTCTTACGCATGTACGCATGTAAAGAGACGCAATGCTAACCTTGAGATATGTACATTGGAAATAACTGAGCTACATGCAGTCGATCCACATTGCCTATCTAAAGAGAATAAATGGCCTTAACCAATTTTCATTGTTGAATAAAAGCTCCTCAGTTTTCTTGCAAGCGCCAAAAAATGTTGTTTGATGCCACTTCTACCCGAAGATGGTGAGCTATGGCAAACTGATCAACAGCTGCCGCAACTGTTGGCCAATGATAGTCATCTCCACATAAAATTCCGTGTCCTTTTACAAATGGAAACCATGTTTCAAGATCTTTTAAAACAGACTCCGTATCGTGCCCTGCATCTATATAAATCATATCAGGCGTCACCTGAAGCACTTTCGATGCTTCTAAGCTACTCATGCGAACAGGGATGATCTTATGAGTAAGCTTAGCGCGAATCACATTACTTAAAAACTGCTCATAGAGACAAGGTAGCGATTCATGCCAGGCAAAATTGCCACTTTGATGTTCAAGAGAGCCATTCCAATGGTCAACGGCATACACTTTCCCATTTTCTGGTAAAAGTTGTGCAATGTGCCTTGTGGAGGCTCCGAGCCAGCTCCCTATCTCAATCACCGTTTTTATTTGAGGATTTTTATTAAATAATTGTTTCATAGGATACCCATTGTAGTACCAGCCATGTGGATCAAAAGGCAAAACAGTTGGTATCGAATTATAAGGCGCAGGAAGATCTTTGGTCGAGGGTATACTTTTAAAGAAATCAACCTGTTTTCCGACTTTATACAGGCCAAAACTCAAGATAATAATAAGTACAGAAAATAGAATAGCTTTCATATTTTTCTCGTTGAATTTAATAAAAAAATCGATGAACAATCGGCACTTTACGCCCTGTTGAAAAGGCCTTTTCGGAAACACGCAAAGCAAAGGGGCATTGGCGCCGTTTATATTCATTCAGATGAATTTTATGAATAATCTCTGCAACGAACTCTTTTGAAGAGTGGCACTTTTCAGCAATGGCATCGGGAAATAGTGAATGCACAACATACTCTTCAATGATTGAATCGAGAATAGAATACTCTGGAAGCGAATCTGAATCTTTTTGATTTTCGCGAAGCTCAGCAGTTGGCGCTTTCTGGATAATACGTGGAGGGATCCAACCAAAAGTATGCATGATCCACTCTGAGACTTGGACCACCTGTCGTTTCAAAAGATCACCAATCACAGAAATGGCCCCATTTGTATCGCCATACAGTGTTGAGTAGCCAACGGCCAATTCACTCTTATTACTTGTGTTCAAAAGTAAACATCCTTCCTTATTAGCAAGCGACATAAGTAAAGTACCTCGAATACGGGCTTGCAGATTCTCCTCGACGATATCAAAAGACTTTTCACCAAAAATTGGATGAAGCGTATCAAGACAAGAGGTAAAAATCTGTTCAATCGGAATTTCTAGAGTATCTATATCCAGATTGCCAGCCACATAGAGCGCATCTTCAGTACTCTCTATTGAAGTAAAGCGAGATGGCAATAAAACACCTGTCACATTTTCTTTCCCAAGAGCTGCTACTGCAATACAAGCAACCAGTGAAGAATCAATCCCGCCCGAGAGACCAAGACACGCTTTTTTGAAGCCTTGCTTTATAAAATAGTCCCGTAAACCCATGACAAGTGCTGAGAAAAGCTCTGCGGCAGGATCTTCTATAGGAATAAGACTAGGTTGTAGCGCTTCCAGATCAAAGACAAGATGGTCTTCTGTAAAGCTCTTTGCTTGAAGTAAAGGAGTGCCCGATGCGCTCATCACTGAACTCGTTCCATCAAAAATAATCCCATCTTGTGCGCCTACTTGATTACAAAAAATCAACGGACAATTCACTCTCATTGCAGCCGTCTGTAACACATTCATACGACGTTTAAGCTTATCAACAGCATAGGGAGAGGCCGATATATTGATGAGAACATCTATCTTTACAGCTGCCTTTTCAAAATAAGAGAGTGGATCATACGGATAGCTTTCTTGACGAGATGGATCTAAAAATGACCAAATGTCTTCGCAGATAGTAATTCCTATTTTTTTTTCTTTGATATCCCATACCATCTGTTCAGCGGCTGGTCTAAAAAATCTGCGTTCATCAAAAATATCGTAGGTGGGCAAAGAGGTTTTGTCTTGATAGCCTAGTAATTTCTGATTCTCAATCACTGCTGCACTATTATAAAATGGCTTATCTTTGTAATCTTTCGCATTTCGCGGAAGCCCTAAAATAACGGTGATTGACTGTGTGTGTGTGATGATTTCCTCAAGCGCTACTTCCATAGCTTCAATAAAGCCTGCATGCTCTAAAAGGTCTTCAAGAGGATATCCGCAGATTGCAAGCTCTGGAAAAATAATAAGGTCAGCGTTCTCATTTCTTGCGGAATGAATCTCTTGGATGATTTTGGCAGTATTCTGAGCGATGGCTCCAATTGTGGGATTCAGCTGACTTATACAAATGCGCATAGAAAATAACTCTGTGTAGATGAATCAAGTTTTATTTTGCTGGTAGTATATCTCCCGACTGCGCTTTCTTGGCAAGCAAGAAGAGTTTTCTTCAACGCAAAATATTTTATATCCTCTACCCCAGTGATTCAAAGCACAAAGAACGTAGTAAAGCTACCCTTAAGACACAACGCTCTTTTTCTGAAGAACCCTATTAATTATTTAAGAGTACCTTTAGTTTTTCCGTTATCATGAATCGAATCTGTGCATTTGAAAGAGACTTTTCTATAAAATCAATCCTTAATGCATATTTAAGAGCTAAACTCAGAGCTTCTATACGATCTTCATACGAAGAATCATCTGGATCAACAAGCCGCTTTTCTGTCCTGTTAAGGTGTTTTGCAGATTCTAAGACGTATGCATTTAAAAGCTCGTCCTCTAGAGGTAGCTTTTCACTGAGACATCTTTCATAAAATTTCGGGTGCTGAAATTTGAGTACAGTTATTAAAGATGGCCTGCTCTTATTTTCTGTTTTTGCGGTAATTGTTCCATCAAAATAGGGAGCTAAATGCCTTTGCACAAATAAATCAATACGGTCCTTATCTGTAAACTGCAATACAGCACTTGATACCAACTGTGCAGCTTTTTGAAGAGTCGGGGGTAAAGAAGAGCTACTTGAAGAAGAGTCAGTAGCAGGCGTTCTACTCACTTCATCTATTTTAAGATACTTGCTAAGAGCTACATTAGTCCAATCAGTTTTTTTGTTAAAACTACGCTCCGTAGATTTCTTTGAAGAAGTTGATTTACTCTCTTGCGTAGGAACTTCAACTTCCTTCGGATCCCCCCGATACGTACCAAGAGCTACATTAGTCCAATCAATTTTTCTTTTTTCTCTGATTGGAGATGAACTTGAACTTGAAGAGGAGGAGTTGGAACGCGAAGAAAATGCAGTACTTTCTTCTATTGATGCTGCTAAAGCGCGTTGCAAATCTGATTCATAATCGTTGTATGAATTATTATTAGAAATCATTTTTAATTATCCTTTTAAATATACTTAAGATTTTATTAATGTTATAAACTATTTATTATATATATTTAACTTACAATACAAGATAAACACTAGATTATATGGTTTAGTGGGTAGTCCTAAACAAATAAGCGGGACGGGGTCTGACTTGTGATTGTGTATTTTGCTTGCAAATTGCTTAAGTTGCAAGCCTGCCCCCCATTATTTCGCAGGAGAGCATTACTTATTTAGGACTGCCTAGTTTATTATCATGAGTCCAGTATCTTACATCACGTACAGGTGATAAAATGCATGTAGCTTTTACATATACTCACAATTGATGAAAGCAAAGGTGTTTCTATAATTCACTGGTTACTCAAGAAGAATACAAGGCAGTGTATCTCCCCACTCCGCTTTCTTGGCAAAAGCGAAGAGATCCTTGTCTCGACGCGAAATGGTTTTTTGTTCAATAGTTGCATCATATGTACAGAGCGTTGTATGTACATGACCTGAGCGGTGGAGTGGAGCGCGGATAATTCTATCGTATGGCTCTTGAAAAATAGTCTCTGGAGTCATCACGATATAGGAGAATTTTTCATCTTCAAAACCAAGAGTTGCGCCTTTGATATTTCTATGAAGACGGCTTCGCGGCAGACGAGTTGCAAAATGACACCAGTCTCCTGCCTGAATGGGACAGGAACGATTATGGGGGCAGGGAGCAACACAAGAGGCCCCTTTTTCTAGTAAGATTCTTCGAGCTGTAATAATGGTCTCATACCCACGTGGCGTACCGGGCTCCACGATAACAAGATGGCCTTTTGTCCTTGCAAGCGCAAATTCCACAACTTTACCAAAGAGCTGCGTTGGAAGCTCCCCTAAAGCATAAGAAATAGTTACTAAATCAAATTTTTCAGCGGTTTCAAATGAATTGAGATCCGCCTGCAACCATGTTACAGTAGGATCGGGAATAATCTTTTTTCCCATATCAATAAAAATAGGGTCCCGCTCTACAAGCGTTGCTTTTATCTTCGTCTCAAACTGCGTGGTGGCTGCAAGAAAAGCGGTTCCTGGTCCTGCTCCTAAATCAAGCATGGTTTGCGGCGATCCCGGCACTCGTGAAAATACTTCAAGCAGGGCAGCATAGGTTGCGGGCAGACGGAAGCAAAGGTAGGCAAGATGCTCTTCAAAAGTTTTTAAGGGAGGTAAATTTGGCACCTTCTGACGATAAAAATCAGAGAGTTTTGTTGCAAAGGCAGAGAGTCTCTCTTGTGAGACCCCTCTCATCATGAGCTCAATTGCCTCCTGTGCATCATCTGGAACTGCGTTCATAAAGCCTTATCACTAACTACCAAAGTCATCAAGAACAATACTTTCTCGAGGAACGCCATAATCATCTAGAAGTTTGAGAATCGCTTTATTATGAAGTGGAGGACCACAGACATAGTAGAGCGCCTCTTCAGGAGCATCCAACTTCTTTAGTTGAGCTGCTTCAAAAGCACGGAAGAGAAAGTTTGTTTTGAGAGGATCTTTAGCTGGCCATCCAAGTTGAATATCTTCTGG
>JAQGPK010000143.1 GCA_028293095.1 Chlamydiia bacterium
TTAAATCCTGTAAGTGAAATTTCTACAGAACCCGGTAAATTTGCCCCAGAACTCTATCCGGATGATGCACTTGGCGAAGAGCTCCGAGTAATATCAGCTAAAGACAATCCACCAAAAACACGCTTTGCATTCACTACTTCACCAAATGACTCTACAGTTACTTTGTATCGTAAGTATCAGTTTGTTCCTGGGCAAGAGAATGAAAATCAAAAGCCTGTTGATTTCTTTGCCACATCCTCTCTTACAAAATCTATGAACAAAGCCGAATTTACAGGAACAGTGACCCTCCAACCGCCTCTTCTTTTTGAAAGCACGAATAAACTTAAAGAAAATAATCCTAAATTAAATAAGTAAATAAATAACTTTATATTGTTGAAAATGAAAAAGTCACATACGAGGAGGACCCTCTACGCTACGGTCTCATGCAGATTGTGTTTCCTCATTTGTATAACTAAACAGCTACTTATCCCATTACTCCCTCTTTGCGTCTTTGCATCTTCTGTATTTCTTTGCGTTAAAAAAATAAAAAGGGACACCAGCTCGCTTTTTATTAAAAAAATAATCACCATTAAAATCATCACAGAAACCGATGGACTTTTCCCAATATCTCCTTTACAATTCCGCTCATAGAGATCTTCTCAATCTTAGAGTGATGCAATGTTTTTTCTTCTTCGCCTGCTTTTATGTGTCGCCATTCTTGGCGGGGCTCTTTTTGCTTATATCGAACGGCATAACAGCCTGACGGAACTTCGTATTCGTGTGCCAATTCTGACAAAAAAGCTCAAAGACCTCCAAGAAGAAAATATTCGCCTTCATTATGAAATCGAGAAATTTGAAAATCCTCTCAACCTTATGGAGCTCGCTCGCAAGCCCCAGTATGCCTATCTCAAACACCCCTACGCTCACGATATCATTCACCTTTTCCCCAATCCTACGAACGAGATTGCAGAATATAGTGCAAAGGCGGCCGAATGACAAAGCCAACTAAAGATGATCATCGGCGCTTACTAATACTCTCGGGAGGCATATTTCTCCTCCTGACTCTACTTGTAGGGCAATTTTTTCGCATTCAGATCGTCGAGGGTGAAAAATGGAGCCATCATGCGGGTCAGCAGCACTACTTCGATGTCATCGAACCTTTTGTACGAGGTAAATTCTACTCAAATACAAGCGTCAAGAAAGGCCATCCAGAGGTCATGCAAAAATTCGCCTTCGATATACGCAAATTCCATCTCTATATCGATCCGGAGGCCATTCCTGAAAAATTAAAAAATGAAGTAGCCGGTAAACTTTTCTCCCTTTCTCACCCTCAACAGCTAGAAGCTAAAAAATTTCGCTCGCAATTTGATAAAGAAACGCGCAGTAGAAAAATAGTCTCCTGGATGGATGAGAATACAAAAGAGAATGTGATGAAGTGGTGGCTGCCTTACGCCCGCAAGCATAAGATTCCATCAAATGCCGTCTTCGTCGTTGGTGACACTCTTCGCTCCCACCCTTTCGGCAAGCTCTTAGGCCAAGTGCTCCATACTGTTCGCGTACAAAAAGATGATAAATCCCAACAGGCCTTTCCAACTGGAGGATTAGAACACTCCCTCCATAAATATCTGACTGGCAAGCAGGGAAAGCGTCGCCTGATGCGCTCTCCCAGACACTCCTTAGAAACGAATCAAGTTGTTGAGCCGCCAGAACATGGTGCAGACTGCTACTTAACCATTAACCACTACCTTCAGGCTATTTGCGAAGAAGAAGTAGAAAGAGGCGTCAAAAATAGTAAGGCACGATGCGGCTGGGCCGTTATGATGGATCCTCATACAGGAGAAATTTTAGCACTTGCTCAATACCCCTTCTTCTTTCCCGATGACTATCAACGCTATTTTAATAACAAAGAGCTCATTGAAGACAGTAAAGTCAAGGCCATTACAGATGCAAACGAACCAGGCTCTATCATGAAGCCTGTCAGCCTTGCGATCGCTTTTAAAGCCAACAAACTCTTAAGGGCACAAGGGAAATCTCCTGTTTTTTCAGTCGATGAAAAGATGGACACATCCAGCGGCAGATTTCCTGGAAGATCCAGACCAATTACAGACACGCACTTCCACCATTATCTAAATACGAATCTCGCCCTGCAAAAATCATCTAACATTTACGCTGCAACGCTCATCCAGCGCACGCTCAAAGCGTTTGGTGAGCCCTGGTATCGCAATGAGCTCCAGAATACATTTGGCTTCGGGCTAAAAACTGGTATTGAACTTCCCTCTGAAAGTCCAGGTGTACTTCCAATGCCGGGGAAAAAGCATCCTAATGGAAAACTTGAATGGTCAACCCCAACTCCCTACTCGCTTGCAATCGGCCATAATATTCAAGCCAACTCCATCCAAATGGCACGGGTCTTTGCCATTTTTGCCAATGGCGGCAAACTCGTTCAGCCAACATTAGTAAGAAAAATTATAAAAAATGATGAGGTTCTCATCGATAACACGCAACCGGAACGAAGCGAGCAGTTCCCGAGAGTTTTAGATCCCGACATCGTTCAAGCGGTTGTCAAAGCTCTCAAATTTGTGACGAAAAAGGGAGGCTGTGCAAGCGGCGCTAATATCTGGGGATATACAGAAGCTGGAAAAACTGGGACAAGTATGAAAATTGTCAACGGAAGCTACTCTGATAAAAAGCATATCTCAACCTTTGTGGGCTTTGCGCCAGTTTCAAATCCTGCCTTTGTACTTCTTGTCTGCATGGATGAGCCACTTCCCGTTTTTATTCCAGGACGTGGATCCAATCACCATGGTGGCCTCTGCTGCGCTCCTGTGTTTCGAGAAATCGGTAGACGTGCGTTAGAGTATTTAGGCACAACTCCAGATGACCCACACGGCTATCCGAAAGGTGATCCTCGGTTTGATGAGAAAAAAGCAGACTGCATAAGTGAAGCTAAAAAATTAGAAGAGCTTTACAAACAATGGAATGGAAGTCATTAAAATGAAGCTGAAGCAGCTTATTAAAAATAGTAAAAATATCTCCGTAAAAGGAGCCAAAGACATTGTAATCACTGGGATCACATCAAACTCTAAAATGGTATCTCCAGGAAACCTTTTTGTTGCTAAGCAAGGCCTCACCTCTGACGGTAATGCCTATATTCCAGAAGCTATTCG
>JAQGPK010000175.1 GCA_028293095.1 Chlamydiia bacterium
AGAAGCAGAGTTTATCAAGAATTCAGGATTTCATAAGCATGAACCTTTGTAATGATTGCCATAAGCCCTCAAGAAGAGTATACTAGTTGCCTTACTTAGGAAGTTATTATGCGCCAGACTATTGAAAAAGAAATGATACTACTCGATGCGCTTGTTCAGCTTGCGCCTGAAAGTAGTAAGAACACACTACGAACATGGATCAAAGATGGCAGAGTCGTTATAGATGGAGTTGTGGCAACACTTGCAGTTCTTCCAGTTCATCCACAGCAAAAGCTTGAAGTATTGCCAAAGCCCTTGAAGAAAGAGGGCTCTTTAAAAATCGTATATGAAGACTCCAATATTGTTGTTGTTGATAAACCTGCGGGGTTACTCAGTGTCTCAACGAATTTCCAAACTGAAAATACAGCTCATGCTCTTTTAAAGCGCAGATATAAGCCCAATAAAGTCTTTGTGGTCCATCGTCTTGACCAAGACACCTCAGGTGTGATGATCTTTGCCCGCAGTGAAAAAGCATATGATGTGTTGAAACGAGACCTTGCGGCGCATGATGTCAAGCGTGTCTACTATGGAATTGTGACGGGGCATCTGAAAGGTAAAGGGAGCTGGACCTCCTATCTTCTGGAAGATAAAAATTACTTTGTGAATAGCTCACAAGATCCTGAGCGTGGCGAGAAAGCGACAACACACTATGAGGCTGTACACCACTCTGGTGGTAAAAAAGAGCTCACTCTTGTGCGCTTTACCTTAGAGACGGGTAAAAAAAATCAGATTCGTGTGCATGCACAAGAATCAGGCCATCCCATTCATGGTGATGATAAATATGGCACAAAAGAGCGCGGAAGGCTCTGTTTGCATGCGGCAGAATTGCAGTTTTTACATCCAATTACACAAAAGCCACTCGTTTTTAAAGCACCACTTCCTAAAGAATTTCTTTCTTTATTGAGCTTAGCTAAGTTTGTTGTATAGCTAAGAGAGAGTGCCTTCTTTTAAAACAAGATGGAATTAGTTTCTCAAGAAGATAAGGTAAGCAGTGGTTAGAGATGAATGGTAAGCCGATACTTTTCTTAGTCTAAATAAATCTAACCGTGCTTTTAACCATACGTAAAGCTATTTTTCTCTCTTTGCGCCTTTGCGCCTTCTGTATTTCTTTGCGTTAAAAAAATAACCTACATTATTACTATGTTGCCCTTCTCTCCTCTCTCTGTGTCCTCTGTGTTCTCTGTGGTAAAAAAAATTAAAAGGGCCCCTAGTATATTGAGTCGGCTTTTATTTTTAACGCAAAGTGCAAAGAGCCAGAATAGCTACGTATTATTTCTTATTTTTTACCACAGAGAACACAGAGAGGGATTTCTGTACTTCTTCTCTATATAGGGAGTAAATTGAGTGGCCCAAATTTTGGGGCCCACTATATAGCTATTTTTGCTTTTTGCTCTTTGTGTCTCTTGTAGCTCCGTTGCGTTAAAAAATAACTGAAGATACACTAGATAGCGTACCTTTAGTGAATTTGAAAGAGCGTCTTGCCGATTATTGTCACTCCCTCTATAGTGCGCGAAAAGAGACCTATTAAGGATGAATATGGAGCAGTTGCCAGAGCGACATCTTGAATGCGGAGAGTGTAAAAAGCCAATCGCTGTCTGCTATACAGAAATAGTTGGTAAAATGATTTATCGGCTTGGAATGTGTGCAGACTGTCCCATTCTTCGACAAAAATTACATGGCCATGAAAGCTCTTTATCTGCCGAAGAGGCAAAGGCATCCGGTGTTGCTTGTGGTGGATGTGGAACGCTTGCTGATGAGGTAAAAATGGGGGCATTACTTGGCTGTAGCCTATGCTATGAAGTGTTTCAAGATCTCATCATTCAAGAGCTTCAAACTGCAAATCGTCTTTCTCAGAAGATCTTGGGAGTTCAGAGAGTTGTATCCCTCCACCATGGAAGATATCCAGGACAGATAGAAGGGGCAAATCCTGCAACCAAATTACTCGCTCTTCACCAAGCTCTTCACGAAACATTGAGTCGGGAAGACTATGAGCAAGCCGCTTGGCTTCGAGATCAAATTAAAGCATTAACTGAGGAGGCGAAGAAAGATGAATAATCCAAGTCTTAAAGCCTCCAAAATAGCGACAAGTCTATCACCCTGGAATGTAAACGAAAATATCATCTGGCTTGCTTCAACACTTGCTC
Organism: Chlamydiia bacterium; assembly: GCA_028293095.1. Taxonomy (GTDB): domain Bacteria; phylum Chlamydiota; class Chlamydiia; order Chlamydiales; family FEN-1388; genus JAHFTM01. Next base: position 2,184 of record JAQGPK010000175.1, read on the forward strand.
TTCACCGCAATATCGAAAAATTTAAATTTCCTCAGAAATTGGATACGGATAAGAAAAAACATATCCTTTCGCTTGTCGCTAAAACTATTCTTACAAGCCCAAATCTTGTGAATCCCTTTACTATTAAAGGAGAGGATCTATCCCCAATAGAGAAGAATTTTCTCTTAGAGCATTTTCTGATTTTTGAAGGGTTTTCAGAGGTTCATCAAGGGGAAGCTGTTGTGGTTGATGATACGGGACAGTTCATCGGTCTTTTCAATCTTAAAGATCATATTCATCTCCAGTACACAGACATTTCAGGAAATTTAGAAAATAGCTGGAATAGACTTCTTGATATCGAAAATAGCCTGACCTCTTCATTGAGTTTTGCCTTCTCGCCAAAATTTGGCTTTTTGACAGCGGATCCGCAGCTCTGTGGTACAGGTTTTGTCATCACAGCCTATCTGCATGTTCCTTGTCTGATTCAGATGAATGAGGTTCAAGGATTCTTTGAAAAAGATGCTAATGAATCCATTCTATGCTGTGGCCTTCAAGGAAGTCCTCAAGATCTCATTGGCGATCTACTCACTGTACGCAATGTCTATACATTAGGGATGAGCGAGGAATCGATTATTTCGACTCTTAGAGCTGCTATTTTGAAGCTTGTTGTAGCAGAGAAGGATCTACGCACTAAGATCAAAGCGGAAGGGAGCGCTTTTATGAAAGATAAGATCAGCCGTGCTATTGGAACTCTAAAATTTTCTTATCAACTAGATACGGTAGAAGCTCTCGCTGCAATCTCGCTTGTTAAGCTTGGTATTGAACTCGGATGGGTACAGGGAATCAGTGTCAAAGAGATGAATCAGATCTTTTTTGCTTGCCGGAAAGCCCATTTAAATTATTCTCTCAAGGAAAAAGCTTCAATTGAAAATGTCTTAATTCAGCGCGCCGAATTTATACGCTCTAAAATCAAAGCTATAACTTACGATTTTATAGAGTAAAATCTAAAATGTTGAATCATTGATTAGCTTGCTTGAGCTGAGATAACTGGAAGGGCGAGGTAGGAGGCATGCTTGCCACCACCATGGAGAGAGAAGCAAATGTTAGACTTTGTGTCTGGATTTGGCAGAAGGCTAGCTTCAAAGGATGGAAAATTGGAGCCGCTGACTGTGAGACGTATTTTGTGGCCAGCAGCGAAGACTATACTTGTAGACCAGAGATCAACGATAACAGACTGTGGGCCTGAAGCAGCTTTGTCTGCTTGCGGTGAGACATGGGCAAGGCCTTCTGCGATGAGAATGCTTTTGCCATCAGGATAGACATCACAAAGACGGCAGCAAATATCTCTTTCTTGAAAAACATTCGAAACATAGAGGCAGGCTGCAAGCTTTCCGGTAATTTCAGTGTCTTTTTTAAGAGTTTCTGTTGTAAAGGTCACTACATCGGGGCGAGTCTCTATGGATTGAATGTCTTTAGGGCCATCTGCAATAAAGAGATTCCGTCCACCGATTGTTGGCACAGGATTTGTCGCATCGAAAGCGATATCATAGGTGATTTCTTCAAGATCCAAGGTCTTGCTTGGATCTTGTGGTTGAAGAAGTTTTTCCTTTGAAACATACATCTGTGTGTAGGTCGCATCTGGTGGCCACTTATGAGCTGAGCGCCATTCATTACCAGAAGATGGCGTGCCATCAAAAGGTCCCATAACATAATATTGTACAGTTGGTGTGGATTTTAAACCGTTATCGACTCCTTTCATATGGTAGTCCAGCCAGCTCTTCCATGAAATCGACTGCTGAGGTTCCATCCCTTTTGCAAGAGGAGCAAAATCACCTAAGCTGGTCGCTCTCTTCCATCGATGTCCCCAAGGGCCAATCACAAGCTTATGTTGTCCGCGACATTGCTCATGAGAAGTGGCGTGAACTCCTTGGAAGGCATCGATTGTTCCTTGAAGAAAAATATCATACCAGCCACCAACATGGATCTGAGGGATCTGGATATTCTCAGCGACCTCGAGTGAGTTAAATTGTTTCCAGAATGCATCATACTTTGTTTGAGTATGCAGCCAATTGGATACAGAAATGTCACTTCTATGCGCCTTTAA
>JAQGPK010000202.1 GCA_028293095.1 Chlamydiia bacterium
TATTACTGTAAACATTCTCTTTCATAATCAAAAAATAACAATTGACAGGTTTAGAATAATTATTATATTGTGCGAAAAAATGAGTATATATACGGTAGATGAGTTTTTAAAATTACATAGAATAAAACTTATCTCTAATAAATTGGAATTATAATTATGAAAAAGTTAATTTATACTTTTCTTCTCTTAATTACAAGTATTTCGCCTTTATTCGCCAGTGACGCTCTGTATGGAACATCCAGTGGGACTAAAAAGACAGATCGCTATTTTGCATTAAGAGATATTCGCATAGAAATGGCACGAAAAATTAATGATATTGAGAGAGTAAATGGTATTCTGAAGGCGTACACAAAATTATGGAATCAGGTGCGACTTACTCAAAAAGAGTGGGATTTGTTTGAACAGTGGATGTGTGAGAAGTTATATTTTTTAGGAAGTAAGTATTATAATCATGACCTCGTTTATATAAAATTACCCTCCCTTACAAAAAATAGACAATTCAAAGCAGCCTATAAACAGTTTATTGCCTCCATTGCGTCTCAGCCAATTGCCTCTTTAACAAACGGAAACAAAAAAAATATAACAATACTTTATAATGGCTCTGCGGGGGGAGGTCATAAAGCACCAGCTGTAGCCCTTTGTCAACATTTTGAAAAAAATGGACATGTAGTCCAGCTGATAGATGTGGATACCTATATTAATCGTCGTTCTCCGAAAGTTGAAGGGCTTACAAGAGCGCAGATCTATGGAGAAATTTTTCAGAAACAAGGAAACCCCAGAAAGGCTCATAAACTTCGTTTAAAAATAGAAGCGCGCCATATTCCTAAGAATAGGAAATTTATGGCTGATCTTAAAAAGGAGATTGTAAACTTTTCAGCAGACCATATTTTTGCAGTAGCTCATCATCATCCGGAATACAGTTACCTCAGCTTTCAGTTAGGCGTCCCGATGACATTTGTGCATACTGATCATATTTTTAATAAAAGCTTGGTTCCGCTTGTGAAAGAACAAATGAAGTTAGAAAAGCATCTTCTGAATTTTACAGCACTATCAAATTATAAAAGTTTTTATAAAAATATTTACGAAGCTTTACGACTATCTCGTAAAGAGCTGCCGTCTTCTATACGCAAGCAAATGGCACGACTTGATTTTCCTGTGCGTCCAAGCTTCCATCCAGTAACGAATGAAAAAATGCAGCAGATTCGTGAAGCTTTTGAAATTCCCTCTGATGCGATTGTCTGTAAGGTTGCCATGGGTCAAAATGGGGTAACACGTGAAATTCAGAAACTTATTAAGAGAATGGTTGAAGAGGAGCGCATGCTTACTCAGCCTTTATATGTCTTTGTGGTCTGTGGAAAAAATGCGGAGTTAAAGAATATGTTGGAAGCATTTGTTAAAAAGCATGTTAAGAAAAATAGCTTTATTCGTATTGATATTCGCGGCTTTTTACATGAGCAAGAGATGGCACAGATTGATCAGATTTCAAACGTGTGGATTACGAAGCCAGGCGGCTCAACGAGTGCAGAGCTCGTGCAAACACAAAAACAGATGCTCTACGTCTACGCGCCAACACATTCATGGGAGCAGACAAATGCAGAGTATTTAAAAAAGTTGAAGCTTGCAGAAGCTCTTTCTACAGACAAATCAATCATTAAACAGATTAAAAAGAGAAATGAGGCCTATACACGAGTGAATCCAAATACGCTACCAGGTGCTGCTTGGCAAGAGCAAGCGCTACGTATTGTTAATAAATAAAGAGTCTTTGGGTGTTATACTCAATACCTTTTGAGCTGAAAGGCGAAAGCGCCAGGGTAGAAGAGCGTCAGCGCCGGCGTAGTCAATGCCCACTCGTGGGAGTGCCTCAATATCAGACGGATGAATGACGTGCCCCGAGTCTTCGAGCCAAATTGTTTCAGAGTCAAGCCTTATGCCGTTTATGAGTTGCGTAATACCCACAGCTTTGGAGACATTTCCTGGGCCGATGATCGGCTTTAGGCCCCCAGGAAGTAAAAGGCCACGAATTAAGATGGCATGAGGGCACTCTTTTGGGCCTGTCACAATGTTAAAGAGATGATGGATGCCATAACAGATATACACATAGGCATGGCCGCCTTCTAAGTACATCACCTCGTTTCTCTTTGTTCTTTTCATGTTATAGGAGTGAGAGGCTCTGTCTTCAGGACCTTTATAGCTTTCAGTTTCTGTAATCATTCCTTTTATCTTAGGAGTGCACAGCATTTTTCCAATTAGATCTCTTCCCAGAAAAAGAACATCTTCATTGAGATAGTAGTCGCGTCCAATAGGTGGAACCATTTTTCTCTCCTAACATTTAGGTTGAGTTACTGGATTTGAAGAGATAGGGTAAAATGTAAATCGGACTAAGAAAGGCTGCTTTTCAATCGAATATCTATATGTAGAAATTTGTTTAAATAAATTTTCAAGTAAACTCTCTTGAGAAGAAAATTCATAGAATGTGGTTGTTAGAGGATCATAAATGCGACAAAGCGGGCTTATTTGAATGCTGAACGCATGCCCTGCACTGCCATCTTGAGGATGTAGAGTAAGGAGAGTAAGAAGCGTTGGATGATTGCGGCGTGAAATACGATAGGATAGTTCTTCAATAAAACTTTCTTTGTAGTCTGCATTCCAACTGTCTTCGTCTATTGTATAATGAAATGGCTGTTTTACAGTGTTTGGAAGTGAAAATTGCTGATTATGAAGAGTATGTGTAAGTCTTGTTATTTCTTCTACACGCGCATCTATTTGATTTTTTGGCACATCTTCTTTATTTACTAAGAGTGTGATGTTCTTTCTTAGTTTTTCCAGTAACTTAAAATAATAAATATTTTTCCAGTTTCGCTCTGTATACTGTTTCTGTAACAGGGTAGATGATAGGGCTAGCGAAGATGTACTCAGGAGATGGAGAATACTTAAGGCTTCACTTATACACGTTGTTTTTTCTTTCTCAACTTCTAGACAAAGAGGTTTAAGGATGCTTTCAATGGATTGAGGTTTAGGATAGGCTGCGCGTAATACTCTTCTAAGCCAATTGTAAGAGTCTTGCTGTTGTATATCTTGTATGAGCTCTTTTGTAATTTTTTCATGCGATAGCCCTTTCCGAATACCTCGTACACCCGCATAAAATAAGGATTCGTCTATTGTAAATTTCCGACAGGATTGAAAAGAAAAGAGTTCGATTTCCTCTTCTCTCTTGAGGGGTTTTCTGATATTAGTAATACAGTTTTCAACAAAAGTTGCGAGTAGCCCACTGAAAATACCTCGTGCAGCATGAATGGCGTAGGAACTAATTGATATGTGATGAGAAGTACTTTGAGATAAAAATGCGCTACTAAGAGTGCCGAAAAGGAATCCTAATACTACTGTTTTTACTTTGATTTGAATGAGTGCTTTTCCGCTATTGCCCGCGAATAGAATAGTATGCGGATTGAGCGTCTTGGGAAACCATATAGTTCTGCAAAAATTCATAATTAGCCTTCGTATTCATAAATTTGATAATACTAGGTAAATAAACATAAATTATAGGAGAAAGGGGATTTAAACGATACTGAAGATAGTAGTGCAGAATACAAAAAATATTCTGCACTAGCTCGAACTCTTAGATAATAAGAAGGCTAAAAACAAGAGCAAAGAGAGCAAAAGATTCAAGAATACCAACAGCTGCAAAGCACTTGCCATAGACAGCCGGTTGTTTTACGGACGCTTGAATACCTGCCGCTGCTACCTTCCCTTGATAGATCGCAGACGCCGCAAAGGCAAGTCCTGCCAAAAGTCCTACAAAGATACCGGCAATTGGGGAGAGCTCTCCACCTTTAATGCGTCCATACAGAAGGAGCATCAGGATAAAGCCGTAGATAGACTGGGAGGAAGGCGCTGCAGCCATACCAATGAATTTACCATGACCCTCTTCTGTACGCGCCATAGCAGCATGGGAGGCAAGTCCTGCGGTATAGCAGCCTATTGAGCTACCGATAAGGCCAAGACTAAGGGATAGCATCGGCCCTAGTTGATTGAGATATTCTAGATTTTCCATAAAAAGCACTCCTAGTCAAAAATGTGTAATTGTAAAGGTTTAAATTTTTTACCACCACCTTCGAATGAATAGTGGTACCACTCGAGGAAGTTAAGACGCAAGCCGTGAATCACTCCGCCCATAATGGAAAGAGCAATGTTCAATGTGTGAGCAAAGATAATAATGATAATGGCGATAAAGAGAGGGAGTTTTGAAGCCATATCATTAATGGTTGTAGAGACTATAGATCCTGCAAGGCCGAGGGCATAAATACGAAGGTAGGAGAGAATGTCTGCAAGAATCTGAATCGAGGTCATGATTTCGAAAATTCCAAGAAGGCCATTTCGAAAAATCGCAGCGATAATGGCAAAGGCAACTCCACCACAAAGTAGCTGAAATCCAAATGCGGATCCTGTAACTGGATCAATATCGAATGCGAAGTGGATGAGAGAAGTTGCATGCAGCATTTGTGGAATAAACAGGTATCCGCCGATGATAAAAGCTATCCAGCCAGCGCCAATTGGATTTTTTCCGAGATAACGCAGGAGGCCAATGATCACATGTACAGCTCCGACAAAAATAGCAAGCTCGAGCATGATGATGCTTGTAAACTTATCGGCAGGATGTTCCATAACGGGTGCTTTATTACCCTCAGTGATAAATTCTTTACCAGTTGTGCACTTCTTAAGAGCTGGTATTTTAGTTGTCCAGAACTGATAGGTCTCATCCTTTTTGGCAAGGTGGTAGTCAGCTTTCTTCTCAACGAGCCAGTTGATGAGGGAGTGGGCGCGAATAGGATTATCGGGAGCTAAGCTGATGGAGAAAAAGGAGCTCATTAGGAGTCCCCAGCAAATTGTTGTAACGCCAAGAATCGTCATCAGTGTGAGAAAACGCTTACCGACGCCCTTTAGGTTTTTAATTTTGTATTTTAGAATCAGAGCAGAAAGTAAAAATATCAATCCATAGCCTGCATCGCCAACAATCATGGCAAAGAAGAAGGCGAAGGCAGAGAGTACCCAAACGGATGGGTCTTTATCTGTGCATGATGGGGTGTCAAAGATATGGACAATATCTTCACCTACTCGAGGCAGGCCCTGATTTTCGAGGTAAGTAGGGATATTTTCAGGATGTTCAATGAGAACCTCTTCTGAGTAGATGTTGAGTGTTGAACATAGTGCTTGGAGCTCTACTTTTTTATTGATAGGCACCCATCCTTCAATCACGAAGAGAGTATTATCGAGCTGCATATTGATTGAGCTGTTTGCAAAATCGTAGCTTGCTCTATTCAACTCTTGAACGAAGGCATAATGCATGAGCCAGTTATAGTGTGTCAGCTGCTGGAGGAGATTTTTCTTTGCGATAACAAGTGACTTGAGAGTCTTTTCTTTCTCTTTGAGATATGAAAGCGGCTCTGTGATACGTATTTCAAGAAGGTCTGGATACTTGATCGGGTAGGCAGTGATGGCTATGAAGTAGTCGAGGCCATCTTGCGTTGCAATCAGAACGAGGTTCTCGTCATATCTTTCAAAGTTTTTATTACTCTTTGCGCAGTAAAAGTGAACTTTCCGATTAGCGCTCTTTTCAATGAGTGCAATTTCCTCTAGCGAAAAGTTACCAAAGGGAGCGATCAGTTCAATTTCTTGCTCTACCTTTTTGATCTCATCTTCTGTCTGCTCAATGACTTTTTTTGTATTGAGGATTTCTTTGGCGACTGATTTTGCTAAAGGGAGATCTTTTTTAATTTTTTGCTCTTCTTGAGCGTATCCACGTAAGGTCTTAATGGCTTGAAGGTAGTCCTCTGCTTCAGGAGTAAGGGGGAGCTGTCTTTTGCCATGAGGATTGATGAACTCGACAATACCAATTTTTTGAGCTTCAGAGAAAAAGAGGCTTTGATCTCCCTTTGGGACTATGAAGAGAAATTTTTTAACATCGACTCTCATGAGGTACCTTCAGCTATTTTTATAAGCTCAATCTTTGCTTTGGCAACCTTTGCTTGTGCAACGGCAGCAAGTTGTTGATCGCCTAAAAATACTTTAATAGTTTTTATATTCTCATTACAGCGTGGAATCAGGATTTTTTCAAAGAGGTTCACGCGAATAGAGACCTCTCGAAGCTCCTTTTCGAGCGCCCGCTTCTTTTCCTCTTCAATAAGCGCTTGCGCTTGTATTTGACTGAGCTCTCTTAAGCCCAGAAGGGCCCCTTCTAGCCAAATAGGCGTGTCAAAGAGATCGTAATTGAGATCCTGATAGGTCACACTATCAAAAACTGGAACATCGCAGCCAGCAATATTCTCATAGTGCTTTTTGATCTCTTTGAAGTGAGCATATTCATATACATTAATAGAGAGCTTTTGAGCAAAAAGTGAGGCATACTCATCAACTGCAAGTTTCTTGGCATTTAAGAGTTCATCGAGTCTATGAAGCTCAACCCGCGCGTCATTCACTTGCGCTTGAAGGAGCGCTTTTTTGAGCTGCAAAGTTGGCAGATAGCGCAGCAGCTGATTCAGCTTATTTTGCTGCATCCTCAGTTCGTTTTTTGTTAGTTTTATCTCTGCCATATCAATATCAGGTAGTCACTTTTTTAGCTGTTACGTCATCATGATGAGGATGGCGTGGCCAGTATTTATTTAGCATCGCTTGCTTTACTCCAACTTCTTCTGGGCTAAAGCACTCTGCAAAAATCTTCCATCCCATATCGAGAGCATCATTTAGGGGAAGATTGACATCGAGGGCCATCATCTGTGATTCAAAGAGGGAGGCATAATGTAGGAGCTTTTCATCCCATTTGGAGAGTCTAAAGCCCATTGCTCTGCGCTCACGTGCCTTTTTGGATTCTGCATAGAGGCGAATCATAGCGTTGGCAAGATCGCCGTGGTCTTCACGAGTTACCTTACCAATGACAAGCTGTTTGAGACGAGAGAGCGATCCAAAAGGATCAATACGTCCATTATGCAGGTAAAATTGTCCTTCAGTAATATAGCCCGTGTTATCAGGGATAGGGTGAGTGACATCATCGCCGGGCATAGTTGTTACAGCAACAATTGTAATGGAACCACTACCATCCATTGCAACCGCTTTTTCGTAGCGTGATGCAAGGTCTGAGTACAGCGAGCCTGGATAGCCTCGATTCGAGGGAATCTGGTCCATGGTAATCGCAATTTCTTTAATGGAATCAGCAAAGGCGGTCATGTCGGTGAGAAGGACGAGCACATTGCAATCTTGAAGCGCAAAGCGCTCGGCGCAGGCGAGCGCCATATCAGGGACAAGAATGCATTCAACTGCAGGATCTGTGGCGCGATGGATAAACATGACTGTTTTATTCATGGAACCAGAGCGCTCTGCATTATCAATAAAGGCCTGGTATTCACTGAAAGTGAGCCCCATTCCACCTATAATGACTACATCAGCATCTGTTTGATTGGCAATCCGCATGAGAAGCTCATTATAAGGCTCACCCGCGACTGAAAAAATAGGGATTTTTTGAGATTTAACGAGACAGTTAAAAACATCGATCATTGGAATATTTGTTTTTACCATTTCGTGAGGAACAATACGTTTTACTGGATTAAAAGCAGGCCCGTTGATAGGGATCATTTCACCAACTACATCAGGACCATTGTCGATAGGGACTCCGGAGCCACTAAAGCGCCTTCCTAAAATGGCATCACTAAAAATGACCTCCATCTGATGGCCCAGGAACGTGACTGTATCTCCAGTTGAAATACCGCGGGTATTTTGAAATACCTGTAAGGTGACCTTTTTCCCATCAATTCTCAAAACTGATGCATAGGCATGACGGCCATTTTTTAAGTCAACGCGAGCAAGCTCACCAAGGCCGACGCCTTCAGCTTTGACGGTGATGAGGTTTCCGCGCATGTCATCGATTTTCTCGTATACTGTCCTCATAACTACCCTTTAAAATTCGTAAAGCTTGTATCTATTTCTTGAAGAGCATCTTTATATTGCGCGCTCTCGAATATCATGAAATTCATGTTTTTAATTTTATTCTGCAGGGACAAAAAGAAGCTTCTAGCATCATCTTGGCTGGTAAAGGTAAAATGTAGATCAAAGATACGCTTCATGAGAGTGAGTACTGCAATCTGGCGCTGGAGTGAGCAGTAGGCATCTTCTTTGTCAAAAGCATTTTGTTGAAGATAGCTAAAATCATAAAGCTCTGCTTTGAGGTAGATAACCATGTCATCCATTGCGATACCTTCTTCACCAACAACTTCCATGCGTTTCCTGATTTCGTCGCCATTACGTAGGATGGAAGCGGCCTCTTTTACCGTGCTGACCCATTCTGGCATGCTTTCTGTAAGCTCACGACCAACAGCTGGAATGTATTTTGACCAGGAGATTAAGGGGTCAATGGCAGGATAGCGTCTTGAGTCTGACCGTTCACGAGAAAGTCCTAAGAAGGCGCCCACTACAGAGAGTGTCGCTTGTGTTACAGGCTCTTCAAAATTACCACCAGCAGGGGAGACAGCGCCACCAATTGTTAGAGAGCCATTTTTTCCATCTTTGAGGGCGAGTACACCCGAGCGCTCATAAAAGGCGGCGATTCGAGATGCAAGATAGGCAGGAAAAGCCTCTTCACCAGGGATTTCTTCAAGACGCCCTGACATCTCGCGCATTGCCTGCGCCCAGCGTGATGTAGAGTCTGCAAGAAGCAGTACATCAAGTCCCATCTGTCGATAGTACTCAGCAATGGTTGCTCCCATATAAATAGAAGACTCACGGGCTGCAACCGGCATTGATGAGGTATTACAAATAATGATTGTACGCTTCATCAGCGTTTCATTGGTATGTGGGTCAATAAGATGTGGAAATTCTCGAAGAACCTCGACAACTTCTCCGGCGCGCTCACCACAGGCACAAATCACCACAATATCGACGGATGCATATTTTGCAAGATGGTGTTGTAGAACAGTTTTTCCGGCGCCGAATGGCCCTGGGGTACAGAATGTTCCTCCTTTCATAAGGGAGAACTGCGTGTCAATAATTCTTAAACCAGTATCCATCATTTTCTGAGGCTTGATGCGTTCACCTTCATGAAGGGCTGCTTTGATGGGCCATTTTTGTAACATGGTAAAGGAGTGTTCAACTCCTTTTTCGTCGACAGCTTTTGCAACTACTGTATCGACGTTGTAGGCGCCACTTTTGATGACCCAGCTGATTTTGTACGTACCATAGCAGGAAAAAGGAACCATAATATGGTGGTGAAAACGATGTTCAAGCGTTGTTCCTAATGTATCTCCGCGCTTTACTGTCTGGCCGATTTTGATGACAGGATGAAAATCCCAGTGTTTTGTGCGATTGATAGGCGGCATATAGACGCCACGCGGCAAGAAAAATCCACCGACACTGGCGACATCTTCTAGTGGATTTTGAAGGCCATCGATGATGGAGCTCATGAGACCTGGCCCGAGTTCCGCCTCTAACAGTTCTCCAGTAAAGCGTACCTTAGTATTGAGCTCGATTTCTCTCGTATCTTCAAAGACTTGGATTTTGGCTTCATTGCCGATGATTTCAATGATTTCGCCTTTTAATTCAATATCGCCAAGTTTCACCATGGCAACTTCACCTTGACGAACATTGCCTTCGAATCGAACTTGTAATAGGTTGCCAAAAGCTTTTACGACTTCACCTTGAGACTGTTTGATTGTTGCTGTCATGAATCTTCCTTATTCGCCTTTTGCCACTTTTTCTATGAGTTGTAACCCTTTTTTCTTGTCGAGCTTCAGTCCGGCTTCGACAATTTCAAACTGAACGATGTATCCAAGGATACGGTCAATATCAAATGTGTGCCAGCCGACTTTCTGATCAATACATTCAAAACGCCATTCAGAAAGGGCTAGGTTAAGCTCTAGTGGTTTTAATTTATAATTTTCAAAAATTGTTGTGAGTTCTTGGTAGCCATCTGGTGGTATATAGGTTGATGCGCTGCTTTGTTCTAAGATTTCTTGAACAAATGGATCTTCTGGATCTTCGAAACGAAATTCCTTTTTAAAATCGCGTCCTAAACTTTTTGCACGCAGTGCTGTGCATACAAGACGCCACTGCCATTCAAATACAAGGTAGTCCTTAACAAATCCGGAGGCTTTCTTCATTTCTTCAGTAAAAAACTCTCGAAGAAGCTCTGGAAAGAATTGAAGACGCTCTTTGCTATCTTGGTAGCGCTCCATGTAATTGAAAACATAGGCAGGGTAGTTTTCTAAGTGAAGAAGATTTTCTTCAATCTCTTTTTCGTCATAATTTCCACAAGGTTCGATCATTTCGCCTTGCCAGAAGCGCCTGATATTTTCAATCTCTACAAGGCGTCTGAGTATCTGTACTTTTTGGAAATCATCGAGAGAGAGATTTTGTCTTAAGACAAAATCGAGTTCGTTCGAGTCGATCTCTGGGCGCGATCCAATCGTAAGGGGGGGGAGTAAAGTTGTAACAAAGTAGTATTTAGACATGAAGCTTTACAAACACATTTTTAAGAGATGAAAAAAACTTTACGAAAATCTTTGCGCACAAAAGATGCAATCAGCTCTTTAAGAGTTTCATCTGAAAGATCAATTGTCATGTGTTTTGCTTTCATAGATACTTTCACTCCGCCTTTGAAGTCTGAAACTTCTATAGCACCGCTTTTCAATTGTTCGGCAATGCTTTTACTCAGAACTGCTACAATTGATTCGGGGGTAAACTGTTGAGGAATTTTTACTGAAAGGTCCGTTTTTACTCCATCTTGTCTAATAGCTTCAATGAGAACTTCAATAAGCTTTGCAAGCTCTTTTGCTCCGCCGAGTTCAGTAACTATCCATTTGTCTAGAGTAGGGTTAAAAAGAGACTGTTCAATTTTTTGCTTTAAGGTTTCAATAACCTGTTTTGCTGCTTGTTCAAGAGAGGAGTTAAAAATACGCTTTTCTTCTTCCAGATTTTTTTTAGATTGGTCTGTGATTTTTTCAGCATCACGTCTTGCAAGCTCTCGAATAGCGTCTGCATCTTTTTTTGCCTTTTCCAGAATCTCTTCGGCCTCTCGTTTTGCAGGATCTAAAGTTTCTAGGCGAATTTTTTCACAAATTGCTTGAATACGATCAGGTGATTTTTCAAGTTCTAACATAAAATGCACTTGGTGTTGATAAATTTGGGTTGCTCTTAGTTATCTCCTCTTAGGATGTTTTTTTCAAGTAAAGAAGTCTCTTGATATATTAAAATAATTAATTAACTTCCTTGAGAGTGAGCTAAAGAAAGAGTTGCAATCAACTCCTAGAGAGGCTAATCTTAACCCTTTAATTCTAACTCATTGATTTAGATCATCTATGACTACAAAACCTAAGCTGATTCAACAAAATCCTTTAATT
>JAQGPK010000001.1 GCA_028293095.1 Chlamydiia bacterium
CTCTACAGGTGTCAGTGCTTTGATGTGGAGGTCTGGATCGATTGCTTTGATTCTCGTAAAGAGCTCTTCATAGTACTCAAGGTTACACTCTCTCCAGAGACCACCGACGATGTGAATTTCAGTAAGCTTGCGATGAAGGTTCGCCCGAATTTTTTCTTCAATTTGCTCTGGAGTTAAAAACCACGCCGTCTTCCAGCCAGGCTTGGCATAAAATGAGCACATCGGGCAGGAGAGCTCGCAGAGGTTTGTCGGATGTATATAAAGAGTGTTTGCAAAGTAGACCGTATCTCCAACACGCTCTTTTCGGACTGCGTCTGCAAGTTCTGCAATAGCATCGCCATCGGGGTGCAAAAGGAGCTGTAGCCCCTCTTCATAACTGAGACGCTTCTTTGCAAAGACTTTTTCACGAACAGTAGAAAGGAGGGTTGTCATAGAGGCTCTTATTTTTTATTTCTTTTCATTCGGACATTTTTCATGTTTGCAAAGATCGCATCCCTGTTTGCGCTCATCAGGATTGATGCCACACTGCTTTTGAAGACATTTTTTGCGTCCACCGAAAAAATAGCCAATACCCATTGCTAAAAGAGCAATAGCGATCAGCACAAAAGCGATGGCGAGTGTAGGTAAAATTTGCGACATGAAGTGCCCTCTTGCATGAAAAAATAAACTAGCATACATTCTAGAACTTTCCAATAAATTCAGCTAGAAAACAGTAAATTATTTATCCAACAGGCTCTATTCACCTATGTTTGCATACCGTCTCTTCTCAACCCTTGCTATTTCCTATCTCTCGTTAACCGCATCACTTGTAGCGATTGAGCTATCCTTTCTAGAGCAAACAACCCATGCAGATCTTACGTCAGGGGATTTTGGTCATCTAGGTGATTTTGTCAGAGACCATGTTACATCCTCAGAGCAGCTTTCTCTTCTTCGTGAACTGGCAGATAAAAAGCACTCATCAGAGCTTCTCTTTGCGGTTGATGCAACGAGTGCCATCCAAACAAAACTACACTCCATTGGAGTGACGTTAGGAGAATTTTTGCAAATAGCACTTTTTATCGAATCACGCCTTCCTCAATACATTGCAGATGGAAAAAATTACCTATCATACAATAGAACATCGCTTCCCTACACCTTAGAATATGATCCCGAAACGAAAAATGTATTTATTGTTTTAGATGAAATGAAGGCAAATTTTCTTGGCTCCGGTGCCATTAAAACAGTGTATAAAGCCGTTTTGTATGATCGGTCGCACCCTCAAGTGGTAGCTCGTGGCGAGCAAGGGTATGTGATACGCCGTGAGCTTGAAATTACCAAACTCTTAAAAGATGCTCCGGGTATTTTTGAGATCAAAGGCTTTGGACAGCATCCTAAGATTAAAAAGCATGGCGTTGTGATCTATTCAAAACTCTATAAGCCAGGCGCATTACGAAATCTTTTTAATAAACGCATTACGCTCACTTTGCATGAAAAAATGAGTGTCGCGCTCGATATTCTTAATGGGCTTGAATCTATCCATAAGCTCGGTATTGTGCACCGTGATCTGAACCCTGGAAATTTCCTGATCGATATTTCTTCTGGGAAACCAGGGGGCCGTAAAGTAGTTGCCGCCATTGCAGATCTAGAGCGTGCAAACTATGCCAAGAATGTGGCGCATTCAAAAGTACAAGGTGCAATTGGCTTTACATCTCCTGAAGGACTCTTTTTACAAAAAATGAAAGGATCCGACTACTTTGCAGCTGATGTCTATGCGGTTGGCTTAATTTTTTATCATCTTTTTTATGAAAAGCGAGCTAGTTGGTTTAATGGCTCGTATGTGAGGGAGGTGCACATTCCTTTACAAACACGCTACGCTCAGCTTGTGCATCGTATTAACCGAGCAACAAAAGAAAAACGGCAGCTTTTGCAGAAAAAAAGGAAGTCTCTGAAAATCACAGTAAATGAAGCCTTTGAATTACTGATCCTCAAAATGGTTCATCCCGATCCTAAAAAAAGGGGAACGGCTTCAGAGCTTTGTCAAGAAATGGCAAGTATCTTTAAAAAGGCGACTGTAAATGCGGAAAATTCTTTGAGATAGAAGCGATCAAAAAATGTTATATGCCGCAACCTCTTGGCAACTAAAGAGTGGTCAGGTACTATGTAGTATCACTAGTAAGAAGCATTTGAATAGATATTTTACCACTCATCATCCTTGAATTGATCCAACTGGGTCAGTCCTCTATGCTTCATCGGGAGATGTAATGCTTTATAATTTAGGGGGTTATGCTATGAGAAGAGTCCTTTATTTTATCGTTTGCCTTGTTACAACTTTTGAAATGACGGCCGCCTCCTTAAAAATAGAAGGACATCTCTCTCAAGAAAAGCTTACAGAATTGAGCGCAGCAGTCGAAACGCTTTCCAAAGAAAAGCCGAAAGCATTGACACTCCTTATCGATTCTCAATCAGCGGAGTTGCTTCCAACTCTAAACTTTGCAAAAGCGCTTGTGCGTCTTCGAGATCAAAATAAAACAAAATTCATCGTCTATATCAATGAAAATGCGATTGGTCCTGCTGCCATTTTCCCCTTTTTAGCAAATGAGCTCTATGCCTCTCCACAGGCTATTTGGGGAGCAATAAGTAACAAAGAAGATAAAAATGTTTCGACAAACGTGCTTCGTAGTCGGATTGAGGGATTTATTTTGCCTTCGCAACCAAGATTTGCGGAATTTCGACTTTTGAGCCAAGCGATGTGTGACTCAAGTGTAGAGGTCGTTGAAGAAAAAAATACCCTGATACGAGGAGAGGGCGTAAGTGGTCAATCTCTCAGTAAAAAGGGTGAGACTTTGGTGCTCAACCAAACAGAACTTCAGAAATTTGGTTTAATTTCCGAAACACTCCCGCTTTCAGAATTCACTCAAAAATTCTCTGTAGCTGAGATCTCAACTTTTCAGCCAAAAACTCTCATTCCTGATGATTTTGATAAGAAGCTATCACGCTATATCCACTTTCAAGAAAAGCAAGAAAATCAAATTGGTAGACTCATTATCGATGATCGACAAAATGGCATCACGCAGTCTACCTGGATCTATGTCAATGCAGCCCTCAATCATTATAAAAAGACAAAACCTGCTTGCATTATTTTAGAGTTGAATACCCCTGGTGGTGAGGTCTTTGCAGCGCAACGCATTTCTGATGCCTTGAAAGATATTGATACGCAGTATGGTATTCCTGTAATTGCCTATGTAAATAACTGGGCAATCTCAGCTGGCGCTATGCTTGCCTATTCCTGCAGATTTATTGTAATTGCCAAAGATGCCAGCATGGGCGCTGCAGAGCCTGTTTTTATGGGTGAAGGCGGACAAATGCAGGCAGCTTCTGAAAAAGTGAACTCTGCCCTACGGACTGACTTTGCCAATCGCGCCAAATTTTTTGATCGCAATAGCGCGATCGCTGAGGCGATGGTAGATAAAGACATTATTTTGGTTGATCGCCATGGAAAGATTATGAAGCTCGATGTGGAAGAGGATATTCGCAAAGAGGGCATCGATCCTGATGTTATTATTTCTCCCAAGGGGAAACTACTCACCTTAAATGCTGAACAGATGATCAAATATGGTGTTGCCGATGTAACTCTTACTCCTCTTAAGCTTGAGCCGCTTAACGAAACAGAAGAGGCAACGGAGATCTGGCCGATGAAAAAGTCGCAATTTTCTCAAATACCAGTTTTTCAGAAGTGGCCAGATTGCAAAATAAAAACCTATCAGATGAATTGGCAGACAAAGTTCTTTTCAATCCTGGCGCTCCCAGCGATCTCATCGCTTCTTTTCTTAGGCCTTGTAATTGGTTTTTATATTGAGATGAGCACACCTGGTTTTGGCATGGGAGCAATTGTTGGGATTATCTGCTTATTCTTCATCGGTCTCTCTTCTTTTGCACTTCAAGCGATCCATTGGCTAGAGCCCATTTTATGCCTCTTTGGTCTTGCTTTCATTCTTTTAGAGATCTTCATTTTTCCAACACTTGGCATTTTAGGTGTGATAGGGACTCTTTTTATGCTCGCAGGTCTGGGCGGTATGATGGTACCGGGAATCTCCTCGGTCGAATTTGATAGACATACACTGAATGCAGCAGGAGAGAGTGTTCTTTCTCGTCTTGGGTGGCTATCAGCCTCCTTTTTGGTGGCGATGGTGATCATTGGTATTTTGAGCCGCTATCTCACTCCTCGTCTTTTGTTGATGCAAAGATTTGTCCTTCGTGATACGAACTTGCTTGCAACTGGCAAACATGAAATGGATAACCCAGCCTCTCTTCTTGAAGTGAAAGGTGGCGAGATGGCAACTGTTTCGATGACACTACGGCCTGCAGGCAAAATTATGATCGATGATGTTGAGCTCGATGCGGTTAGTACGGGAAGTTTTATTGAAAAAGGAAAGAGGGTCAAAATCATGAAGGTAGAGGGCGATAAAATTATAGTGGATGAGGTCTATAGTAGCTAAATGACATCTATAATTTTACTTTTGGTTGGGCTTTTGCTCATATTTTTGGAGTTTTATACTCCTGGCGGCATTTTAG
>JAQGPK010000005.1 GCA_028293095.1 Chlamydiia bacterium
ATTTTGAAAAAGCTTCTAAGCTATAGTGCAGCCACCAGGAAGAGGCCCCTCCAAGCTTATGAGGAGTTTCATTTGGTGGGGTATGAATATAGAGTAAAATGAGTGGGCGTTTTTTTTCTGCAGCATAAAAGAGTGCTGGATGATCACATAACCGAAAATCGTTACGAAGCCAAACAATGATAGGTTTTGGTGGCATAGTGGTTTTCAGGATCACTATTGCAGTTGAAAACGAGGGACTGTTTTACCTGCATGGTCAACTACTCCTAAAAAGCTCTCAAGTGGTCGTACCCAAATGAGTTCATCACCATAGAGCGCTTGGTAGACAACACAGGGCTCTTCAGTTGCTTCAAGCAGCGCAATCTGTAAAATAAGATAGGGTTTATCAGGGCTTTTATAATGGGTGTATTTCTTACCAACATGGACTTTTTCTTTGGCCGCTTGTAGTTTAGCTTTCATTGAATAGTTCCTCTTTTTAACTGATTTTTTTGTCTGAATTGGCAAATCCTAAAACTAATACTTCGGACATGAATGAGCTGATCTGTTTAGGGGTTGAATTGACAACAGCTAGTACTTGTTTCCCAATGAGATTGTCATCTCTATAAAGATGGGAGAGCTCTGTTGAAGTTATTCTCTTACCGAGCGTTGGCCCAAAATCGATGACAAGTCTAAGCGCATTACGAACTTCTGGAAATTTTGCAGCCGCAATCACGACGCCAGTATGAACATCAATTTTTGCAAAGGGATCGTTTGATTTCATCAGCTATCTCCAAATGTTGAATCTTAAGTATATAGAAGAGGGTTGTATTGCGACGATGCATTTTTTGTAAGAAAGTGAAGATTTAGGTGTAAAGAATTGTTAAATAATTTATTTAAAAGTTTAGTCTTCATATATTTAAAGGAATTATTATGCAGTTTTGCTCTTATATAGCTCTTGTTTCGCTTTCTTTACTCTCATCTACTCTTTTGTCTGCTATGCCACCAGAGGAAGCGCTCAAGCGTTTGGTGGAGGGGAATCAGCGCTATGTGGATGGAAAGTTGATACATCCCAATCGCGATGAGGAAACTCGTAGTAAGATGGCAGAGGGACAGGCGCCCTACGCTATTATTTTAGGATGCTCAGATTCCAGGGTTCCTCCCGAAATAATTTTTGATCAAGGGTTAGGAGAGCTTTTTATTGTGCGAGTTGCTGGGAACGTTGCAGGTCCGATTGAGCTTGATAGTATCGAGTTTTCAGCCATTCACTTTAAATCGGCAGTCATTTTAGTGTTAGGGCATAAAAATTGCGGAGCAGTACAAGCTGTTTTGCAAAACGATACGAAAGATATCGAATCCATTGCTGTCTTAATAGAGCCTGCTGTCAAGGCTGCAGAGAAGCTCTCTCGTGAGGGAGATCTCGTAGAAAGGGCTGTTAAGATGAATGTGGAAATGGTTACAGAGCAGCTACGCAAGAATGAGGTCTTGGCAAAGCGTATTGAGAGTAAGCAGCTTCAAGTCGTTGGCGGCTATTATGATCTTGAAAGTGGCAAAGTAGAGCTTTTGGAGGCGCAATAAAAAATGCATGTTCCCTATTCTTTCTTTGCTCTTATTTCAGTCACTATTTTTGCCCTTGTACACCTCTTCGCTGAAAAGACGAGAAGGCTTAATACCACTCTTCATGGCAGATTTCTTTCGATGGGTGGCGGTGTTGCGATTGCCTTTGTGTTTGTAGATTTACTACCAAAGCTTGCGAGAAGTGACAGTATCGTTCGTGAGCTTTTGTATGGCCTTTTCCCCTATTTTGAGCGACATGTCTATGTAATGGCGCTTTTAGGATTTTTGCTTTTCTTTACAGTTGATCGCAGTAAAAGTTTTTTGCGAGGTAAAGGCAGATTTTGGCTCTCTCTTGGCTCTTACACACTCTTTAATTTTTTAGTTGGCTATGCAGTTGTTGATAAAAATGACCCTGAAGTAAGGCCCTTGGCTCTTTTTACTTTTGCTATTGCGCTCCACTACTTTAGCAACGATTTTAGTCTTACAGAATCTCATGGAAAGGAGTATCAGAGATTTGGAAAATGGGTTTTGATTGGTAGCCTTTATCTAGGATGGCTCGCAGGTTTATGTATCACTCTTTCGGCAACAGCGGTAGCTTTAGTGAGCGCTTTTATTGCAGGAGGTGTCATCATGAACGTAACCAGACATGAGCTTCCAAATAACCATCACAATAGTTTAGGTGCATTTCTTGCAGCCGCGGTATTCTATATGTGTGTTTTACTTGCGATTGGATGATTGTTTTTTAGAATCATTTTTTACATCGAGCTCTACATGAAGTTTATGAAGAAAGCGATGCACAACAGGCGCCAGCATAATACCGACAATAAATAAAAGCGCGCATCCGCTATACAGAGCATATACTCCTGAGAAGATTTTGCCTGCAGTTGTATGCACTGGTGTAGATGATCCCATTCCAGATAAAATCATTGAAGCTTCAAGGTAAGCGTCAATCCATTCAAAGTCCTCAATATAGTGATACCCACAGATTCCAAGCGCTAAAGAGAGAAGGAGTAGAAGCATGCCGAGAGTTGTGTTTTGTAGTAATTTATGAAGAAAGACTGTGTGTGGTGAAGGTGGCTCATTTTTTTGTACTGTGGACATGATTTACTCGTAGGTGAAAGATGAAGTGCCCAACGAAAGCTGGGCACCGTATGATAAAGTATTTTATTCGTCGACTGAGCTATAGAATGCAAGAAGCATAAAGCCGAAGAAGAGAAAGTCGATACCTACAAAGAGGCCAATCACCCATGTTGCAGTCTCTGGAAGTCCTGCAATGATCATGAGGCCTAATGCAAGAGAGAGGAGTGAATTGACAACGAGCCAGAATTTATGTGTCTGCTGGTAAGAAAACGCAAGGCTCATTTTTACAGCGCTTGCAATGAGGAAGTAGACTGCAAGTATTGTGGTGAGCGCCAGGATCCCAACCAGGGGACGTGTGAGAAGAGTACATCCTGCAAAAATTGTGATCAGCGATCCAAAAAAGGAGAGCCAAGAGCCTGAAATGCCCCACATTTTATATGTTCTATAAAGCTGCATACTACCGCCTACAATAAAAAAACCGCCTAATAGATAGTCAGTTGCAACCGTAAAGAGAGTTGGTGCTGCAATTGCAAAGCAGCCTAAAAGAATAAAGAGGATTGCTTCAAAGAGCATGATCCCTCGGTGTTTCTTAAATACTTGTAGATAGTTTAAACCTGGTACATTGTGCTTCATATATGCTCCTTTTTAAAAGTTTCTTTTTACAATTTTAAACAAAGATACGCAAGAAAATTTTACAAAATTCTCTAATTAATAGGATTATATTTAAAAAATAGTAATTTTGTATGTATAATACTTGTTAAAAGGAAGCGTATGTCAGAGCAAGTAGATGGTTTACGAAGAGTGACTCGTATAGGGGTTTATGGCATTGCCATTTGTGATGGTTTGGCGCTTCTTACAGTGAAGAAAGGTGGCTGCTTTAAGGGGCTGCTTGATTTACCAGGTGGCGGTATAGAATTTGGGGAGAGTCCTGAGCAAACACTACGAAGAGAGTTTCTTGAAGAGGTTGCTATGACGTTTGATACTATGCAGCTTCTCGATAACCTGTCTCATACTCGCAGTATCTTACAGGTTGAAGATCCATTTCACTTTCATCATTTAGGGCTGATTTATCGAGTATCTGGGTGTGTAGCTGTCCCAGGATTGCCCTGTGAAGAAGAATTTGCTTGGTATCCTATCAAAGATCTTCAAAACGAGAGGCTCACTCCTTTTGCACAGCATATCAAAATATGTTGTGAAGAGTGAGCTGTAGAAAAGTAACGGCCTTTCTATTTTTTCAATGAAGTTTGTAGATAGTGTGTCAGATCGCTTTTTAGTTTTACAAGCGATGGCTCATGCAAGTACATCATATGACCTGCATCATAGTAGTACTGATGAATGTTCCCTCGAAGCTTTGCATTTAAATGAAGGTGGTTGATGGTATAGTCTGCGGCAAAATAAGGGGTTGCCAGATCATAATGGCCACTTGCAATAAAGACATGCATTGATGGATTTTTGACCATCGTATTTTGTAAATGCTCTGCAAGGCTTAAGTATCCCATGCCAGAGGGGCGATTTTTTTGTTCCCAATTCCAAGGATGCACTGTCCGATTGAGAATGTAGTAGGGAGAGTCTTTTTCAAAATGAAGATCTTCTCTTAAATACTCTTGGAAAGCGGAAATGTAATTACCAGCAACGGCATCCATGCTTGGATCATAGTCACTGAAAGAACCTATCGGATCTAGATCTGCGCCTGTATATCTACTATCAAAACGCCCAATGACCTTTTCTTCACTTTGGAGGAAGTTTTTCATGAAACGGTAGTCTCGGATACGGAGGTTCGATTGCATCACATACTGGAGTGGTAGGCCTGTAAAGGAGGCGAGCTTTTCTGCAATTGCTGCTTTCTTCTCGACAGGAAGGCTATCTCCTAAGAGCAGAGCGGTTGCATACTCATTTAGGGCAAAGTGCTCAGCATCGTTCAGAACCTCTTGTAATTTCTTATCTTGCAGTTGAGGTGCTAATTTTTTGTGATACCAGGCGGTTGCAGTGAAGCTGGGCAAGGAAAGGGCGTAGCTGAGATCATTTGTAGAATCAATTCCTGAGGTTTGAAAATCTAAACAGGAGGAGACCAGAATGAGGCCATTCACATTCATAAAATAGGTGGAGTAGAGCTTGTCTGCAAGGCCTACAGCACGTAGTGTTCCATAACTTTCGCCAAGTAAAAATTTAGGAGATCCCCAGCGGTTATATTTCGTTGTAAATTGTTGAATAAAGTTTGCAATGGATGCAATGTCCTCTTCAACGCCGTAAAACTGTTTGGCTTCAACGCCATTTACAGGTGTGCTAAAGCCTGTGGAGACAGGGTCTACAAAGACAAGATCAGACTGGTCAAGAAGCGTGTAAGGATTGTTTTCATATTTGCCAGGAGGAGGGTTTACGCCAAGATCTTTAAACACCACTTTCTTAGGACCTAAAAGTCCCATATGTAGCCAGATGGAAGAAGAGCCGGGACCACCATTAAAGCAAAAAGTAATTGGCCGAGTACCAGGAGTTGTGTCTTTGAGAAAGTAGGCGGTATAGAAGATATGAGCACTCTCTTTGCCTTCTTCATTTTTAACAGTAAGAGTGCCAGTAATCGATTCGTAGGAAAGTCTTGTCCCCTTAATGGACATGGTATGGCTTTGTTTGACAACATCATCCACAATTTTTTCAGTAACAGCTTCCTTTTTATTTGTAGCGGGAGTAGCAGCTGGCTCTTGAGCGTAAGGTTGTGTCATCAATCCAAATGAACAAATCAGAAAAGTATAAAATATTTTATTCATGAGCATCTCCTAGTAAAGCTAATTGAACTATCAGGTTTTTATTCATAGTGCACGATTTTGAAGGTAGCGCGTAGAGGGTTAAAAAACAAGAAGGTTGGCTTCTGCTTTACAAAATATAGGGCAAAACGCATTGTGCGGAAGATTGTTTACACAGAGGAAAGAGCATGGACTTTGCGGTCATTGGTCATTTGATATGGATGAATATACTATTGCTTACGGGCCTAATGGGTGTAAGTTTGCTCTATTATTTTTTCCGAAGAAATGGAGCTATACTAG
>JAQGPK010000054.1 GCA_028293095.1 Chlamydiia bacterium
CCCATGAATGCAGAAATTCTTCATCGTATCCAGTTCGGCTTTTCCATCACCTTTCACTACATCTATCCCCCTATGAGTATTGGGCTTTCCCTTGCCATTTTATTTTTTGAAGCGATGTATCTCAAAACGAAAAGTCCTATGTGGGAACAGATCACCAAATTCTGGACGCGTGTTTTTGCCCTCACCTTCGCGCTAGGTGTGGCAACCGGTATTCCGATGGTCTTTTCTTTTGGAACGAACTGGGCCAGATACTCACGCTTTATAGGCGATGTCATGGGAAGCACACTTGCAGCCGAAGGACTGTTTGCCTTTGCAATGGAAGCTGGCTTTTTAGGCATTTTACTTTTCGGCTGGGGAAAGGTATCGCCCTTTATGCATTTTTTAGCTGCATTTTTTGTATCATTTGGAGCCCATTTTAGTGGTTTTTGGATTACTTGCGTCAACTCCTGGATGCAAACGCCTGCAGGCTACGCGCTTGTCAAAAATGCAAAGGGTGAAGAGCACGCTGTCGTCACAGACTGGCTCGAAATGCTCCTCAACCACTCGAGCATCACCCACTGCGTTCACGTTCTCTTTTCAACCTGGATCACAGGCGCCTTTTTAATTATCAGCGTTTCAAGCTACTACCTTCTCAAAAAACGGCATCAAGAATTTGCCATCAAGTCTATTAAAGTCGCCCTTCTTATCGGCACCTTCTCTGTCTTTGCTCAACTTGCTTCAGCAGACCATTTAGCACGAACTGTAGCCAAGTATAACCCAGAGAAATTTGCCTCTTTTGAAGGCGTCTATAAAACAGTGCCCTACACGGAAGCCTATGCCTTCGGTTGGGTAGATCCTACCAATCAAAAAATCTATGGTCTTGGAATTCCGGGCATGCTGAGCTTTCTCGTCCACCGCGACTTCCAAGAGCCCGTTCCAGGACTCGACCAATTTCCGAGAGAGGAGTGGCCCAATGTTCCCCTCGTCTTTCAGGTCTATCATTTGATGATCGCCATGTGGGGATTGATGGTAATAGGAACATTCATTGGCCTTTGGATGTGGAGAAAAAATGAATGGCAGATGCATCCCCTCCTCATGAAATATTTAATTATCTCGGTTGCATTTCCACAGATTGCAAGCCTTTCCGGTTGGTATGCCGCAGAATTTGGTCGTCAGCCCTGGACTGTCTACAAACTTTTAAAGACAAGTCAGGCCTACTCCCCAGGAGTGTCTGCAAACCAAGCACTATTTTCACTCTGCTTGATTATGCTCCTCTACCTCACTTTCTTTGTGCTCTTTCTTGTACTACTGAATCAAAAAATCAAGCATGGTCCAACTGATGCCCCTGAAGAGGCACCATACCGTGATCCATTCAAACAGCATTAGGGAAGGGAAAGTTATTTATGGATCTGAGTCTAGAGACACTACAGCTCGTTTGGTATACTGTTGTCATCCTTTCTATGTTCGCCTATGCAGCCCTTGATGGCTTTGATATTGGGGTGGGTTGTCTACATCTTTTTGCAAGAACAGATCTCGAACGTCGCATCTTTCTAAACGCCATAGGCCCTATTTGGGATAGTAACTCTCTTTGGGTAGTCATTACATCAGGCGCGATGCTGGCAGGCTTTCCAATTGCCTTTGCAACGCTCTTTTCAGCACTTTATCTTCCTATGCTCCTGCTTGTTTTTGGGTATGTGCTTCGAGCGGTTGCCATCGAATTTAGAAGTAAAATGGAAAGTACTACCTGGAGATCAACATGGGATTCTATCTTTGCTCTTGCCAGCTACTCACTTGCCTTTGGTTTTGGACTCACTCTCGCAAACCTTATTAAGGGGCTTCCCATCAATGATGAGGGAGTTCTTATTGGCGATGTTACGGATCTTTTCCCTCCATACGCAATTTTACTTGGCCTTTTTACAACCAGCCTTTTCATCTTGCATGGCGCACTCTTTCTAAATATGAAAACCGAAGGAGAGCTGCAGCGCCGCATTCAAAGCTGGCTGCAAAATATTCTCCTGCTATTCTTTTTTCTCTGGGCAACGATCACGATTTTGACACTTATTTTCGAACCGGGGATGGCAGAGATTTTCAGAAACAATCCCTCATATTTAGCGGTTGTATTTATCACACCAGTAAGCCTTATTCTTATCCCAAAACTTGTGCAACGAAACTGTGAAGGAAGGGCTTTTTTAAGCTGTTTTTTGATTATTGGCTCACTTGTCTTGACCTACGCTGCTGGAACTTTTCCAGCCGTTGTGAAAGCAAGTAACCCCGCCTATAGCATGACAGTGACAAATTCCTCTGCCTCTCTGCTTACCTTAAAAATTCTCTGTATTACAGCCTGTATGGGAATTCCACTCTTTATCCTCTATGCAGCCTATGCGTATAGAGTGTTTAAGGGGAAAGTTGAACTCGACACGATGAGTTACTAAAACTATCCTTTTAATAGTTTGCGAACATGTTTATAATTGAGTATGCGCGTATCCAATACCGATTTTTTATTGAACTCTTCTCTTAAGCAACTATTTCGCTTTTCTTCTTCAGCTGCTATAAGTGGATCTAACCTCTTTATAAAAGAACTCTTGTCATCCTGCGAAAGGGCTTCTATAAATTTTCTTGTAGGTGCATCATGTCCTACACCATTTTCAGATAAATAGAGTAAGAAGTCATACTTCCATTCTATTACTTTTTCCTTTGCCTCATTGCCAGCTAAGTTTGCTATATAGGCTACGGCTTCCTGTATAAAAAGTATAC
Source organism: Chlamydiia bacterium (assembly GCA_028293095.1). GTDB lineage: Bacteria > Chlamydiota > Chlamydiia > Chlamydiales > FEN-1388 > JAHFTM01. The sequence continues at coordinate 2,734 of JAQGPK010000054.1, forward strand.
TATCCTTGGAAGTTTTAAGCCTGTTATGTATATGCGTGTGTATTGCTTCACTTAAACTTTGAGGAACACTGTTAGATCGTGATTGTAATGTTGGAAGATTTTTTACCTGGTTGAATAAAAGTCTGTGTATAAGACTATAAGGTTCCGTGTTCTTATTATAATAAGATAATAGGCAATCACCTGCATGTTTCATTGCCTCAGTTTCTTTATATCTCGAAGATATAGTAACTTCTATAAGTGATTCAATCTGCTCAGAAGATAGAGTACGTAAGTAGAGAAACGCACTACCCCGCAATATGTCAGTATTTCCACTTAAAAGCTCATTCTTACATATAGAAGTCATAATTTCATCTAGTTTTGCAGAGTCTTTCTTTGCCAAACCTTCTTTTATAGTGGTTATAAGGCCATATTTTAACACCTTTATTTTATTCGCTGTAGTAAGCTTACAAAATAATTCATAGGCATCCTGACAACTAGAAGACTCAATTTTCAAAGTTGTTGGATTCGCTGTAATTAATTTTTCAATTAGTTTTAAAATATCTTCTTGAACTGCTTCTCCTTGTAGGGAATCAGGAGGAAATTTACTAATAAGTGCAACTGCTTTTTTTAGATCTGAATCTTTTGCTTTGATTGCTGGGCTTGCAATTGTTCCAATACCTTTCTTATTGAGAAATATGCTTACAACATTTTTAAAATCATCATCGAACTTGCTTCTATCCGCTTTCGTCCAATTCCTG
>JAQGPK010000077.1 GCA_028293095.1 Chlamydiia bacterium
CATGGATTCATCCATTCATCTACAGCCTATCGGACTATATGGCTCCAACACTCGAAGCTGCAGCCGGATGGATCGAAGAGGAGCTAATAGGTAAAAAATGTCCTATAAAAGGCCCTGAAGTGATGCAGACTGCAATGCACCACTACCTTGAAACACAACTCTCTGCAGATCATGGAATGAAAGAACTCGTCGGAGCCTATCCGCATCTTGCAAACAAAGCTGAATCCATTTGTTGCGCAAAAAATTGAGCCTATAGAAACCTCTCTCAACTCTGCAACTGTTTGAGGTCAGAAATGGCAACATCCATGGCCTCTTGCCAAAACTGCTTTTGAGAGAGGCTATATCCAAAATGTTTCTTTACTATATCTTCTGCAGACATTTTTCCCGTATCTTGAAGAAAGGATGTATACCAGTCGGAAAAAGCAGCTTTCTTTTCGCGCGCTTTCTTGACAATCGCAAGACTCATAAGATAGCCAACGGTATATGGAAAGTTATAGAAAGGAAGATCGCTAAGATGAAAATGCTGTTTGGTGAGCCAAAAATAGGGGTGGTACTCTTGTAAACTATTGCTATACCCTTTTTTCTCTGCCTCTTCCATAAGTTTACAGATCCGCTCCTCACTTACCACTTTTTCGCGCCGCTCTTCAAAAAAGGCCTCTTCAAATAAAAATCGCGCATGAATGTTCATGAAAAAAGTTGTACTTCGCTGTGCTTTACTTTGTAAAATTGCCTGCTTTTCCTCTTTAGATGCAGTTATGAGGAGGTGTTCCAAAACTAAATGTTCTGCAAGTGTTGAAGCAGTTTCAGCAAGCGTCATCGGATACTCTTGCGCTACGCTCTCTAAATGGAAAATCTGATGACTATGGTATGCATGGCCAAGCTCATGAGCTAAGGTTAGAAGATTATCAAAACTATTGGAATAATTCATGAAAATACGAGACTCTTTACTTTGTGGAAATGGCGTACAGAAACCACCAGGCGCCTTTGTATTTCTTGCTTCTGCATCTACCCAACCATGAGTTAAAGCGTGCTCTGCAAAAGATGCCATCTCACTCGAATAGGCAGCAAAACTCTCGATGATAATTTGAGCCGCTTCTTGATAAGGAATTTCTCTTTTAAAAGAGCCGAATGGAGCATCCAAATCATACCAAGAAATTTTTGAAAGGTTCAATGCTCGTGCCTTCTCTTTCAGAAATAAGGCAAAAGGTGCCTTGTTTTCTTCCACAACTATCCACATTGTCCGTAAGCTCTTCTCTTCCATATTATTAAAGAAAAGAGGCTCTTTCAAAGGAGATTCCCACTTGCGATGTCTTTGTAGCTCAAGACGAAAACCAACTAAATGGTTTAAGGTCTGGATAAATATATCAGCCTGTTCTTTACATACGGTAGTCCAGCTGTGAAAAGCAGCTTCACGGGTTTTCCTTTCGGGATGTGAAAGCAGATTATCAATTTCTGCAAATGAGAGTTTTTGCTCTCCATAAGGTACTTTCAATTTCCCGATAAGCAGACTATAGAGCTCATGCCACGCATGATATCCATCAATTGCTAAGTCCGTCGCAAGACACTCTTTATCTATAGATAATTTTTCTTTTAATAACGCTCGGTTTTTACGAAACCAGAAGGCAGTATCATCTGTTAGATGTTTTTCGAACTCTTTTTCAGAAAGTTTTGATAAGCGCTGAATCAAATCAGCCACAGCATTCTCAAAAGCTGCTTGTAGAGCAGTTGCCTCTGCCTGAAAGCCCCTTGCTTTTGTATCTGTTACATCTTGAACTACAAGGCACTTCACGAAAGAGGCAACTTGTGTAATACGCTTCTGGAACTCCTGTAGATCATTTTTATTTTCAAGATGAGTAAGTTCTTCGCGTAAAGAGGCAAGCTCCTTAATTATAGTTTCAGGAGTAAAAAACTCAGATAGCGACCATGTTATAGGCAGAGCCATATGTATACCTTCTGGGTTGACGACAAACGAGTTAAGAAGGTAGGATTGTACGCTTAACCCTATCGAAGGTTCAAATGAAAAATATCGCTGAAAACAATCTTGTTCGCTTTATCAATATTGCCAAGAAAAAAGATGGTATGTTTGCCAACTTCCGCGTCAAAGGTGTTCGTGGCGGCGTTCTTTTTTCCGCATCCATTGCTGTTGATATGGCCGCAGTACCAGCTGTGGATACAGCTTCAGATTCTCTCGAAAAAATCATCGAAGAGTGCGCAAAAGTTGCCATCAGAGAAGTTAAAAAGACCGAATTTCATTTCGAAGGCTTGACTGCCGTCTAAGAAATATTTTTATCTGGGTGTGGCGCAGCTTGGCTAGCGTACTTGCATGGGGTGTAAGGGGTCGGAGGTTCGAATCCTCTCACCCAGATTCTTTTTTTTCTTAGGACTTAAGAGTACCCTTCCTTTCTCCATATATTTCGATATTCGCCCTGTGCGCCTGGTATGCAGACATGATAACCTTTTATAAAGGAGACTTGTATGAAACCATCTTATTCAAATTTGTGCACCGAATTCTATGATCTAACCAAGCCAGAAGCAGGCCCTAAAGAGGTTATTTTTTATGAAAACCTTATACGCACAGCAAAAGGACCAGTCCTTGAAGCTATGTGTGGATCTGGAAGACTTTTGATTCCTTTGCTTAAACAAGGGCTTATAATTGATGGTATCGACAACTCTAGCTATATGCTAAAGAGCTGCCAAAAGCGCTGCGAAGAACAGGGGCTTCAGGTTCAACTCTATAACCAGTCGCTTCAAACTCTCTCATTGCCACACCAGTATGATTTGATTTTTATTGCGATTGGCTCATTTCAACTTATTCATAATTCAGTAGAAGCTCTCAAAATCTTAAAAAACGTAGTAACTGCTTTACTGCCAGGGGGAAGATTGGTCATTGAGACATTCATTCCCTGGGATGCAATTAAGGACAATATCACTGGGAGTATTCTTTCTGAGCAATCCAAAGAAATTACAAGTGAAAGAACCGCTAGCTCTCCCGATGGCTTTGAGATTATCAACCAATCAACAGTAACAACTTACTTCAAAAAGCAACTTGAAATTAGCCAAATACGTTATGAAAAGTGGGCTGAAGGTAAAATGATGTATGCTGAAGAGGAAGAATATACTGTGCGATGGTATCATCGTTATGAGATGGAACTCTTTTTGGAAAAAGCAGGATATTCTTCTGTAAACATCATCGATACATCCTTTGAACAAAATGAAAAAGCCGTTGTGTATGTAGCCTTTAAACCCGAATGAGACTGTTCATCGACGTAGGGATATAGTTCTAAACAAGGAATGCTCGTCTAGGTAAGCAAACAACAAGGTCTGACTTGTGATTGTGCAAGTCAGACCCCGCTTACTATCTACAGGTTAAAAACCTGTAGCCTAGAGAATATCTTAAAGAGATACTTTATTACCTTTTAAGAACATTTTCTATAAAAATACATGCAGTCTCTTCTACAGGAGGTAATTGCGCAGAGCTACTACCTCTTCGCTCCTTCCATTTTCTCATATACTCGGCTGGATTAGCTGCAAAGCCATCCCGACTAGTAATATCTATAATAGAATGAACCACAGGCTCTTGTATTGATCCATGAGTACAAGCCGTTATAGCCGTCTCAATAATCTCTTCAGAAGCCTTGATGCTTGCCATACCTCATGTAGATGACGAGCTAGAGCTACCTGATTTTAAGGCTATTTCTCATTTCCTCTATTTTATACATATCTGTGCAAACTAAGCTCGTTGATTTACCTTCAGAATTCCTTCCTTACATCAACCGTGTATGGTTGGGTAAGCTTATCTGACTAGTTGGAATCGTAAAAATTATTTACTCTGAAAGCTTATACAATCTGAAAAATCTACCCACTTGACTAAATTGGGTAGATTTTGCAGAATCAAGATATGAGACATTCAAAATACGCCAAACAGTTAGAGCCTTTTCGGCAGGTTCCTTTCTTCACAGCTGAGCAAGCTGCTGATCGAGACGTGCCTAGGCATGCGATCGCTTATTTAGTCAAAAAGGGCACTCTAGAAAAGATTTATCCTGGAACGTATCGCTTTGCTGAATATGAGCCTGAAGTTGACTTTCAATGGGAGAACCTAGGACTAATAGCATCAAGCATCTCCAAAGGAGTGATCTGTTTGATTTCTGCCCTTTGCTATTACGAATTAACAGATCAAGTGATGAGAGAAGTTTGGATAGCTATTCCTCATGAATCTTATGCTCCTAAAAGACCAAATGCAAAAATCATTAGAATGCGTAACATTTCTCTGGGAAAAACTGAAATTGTTTTAGGGGAATATAAGGTCAAAATTTTTGATCAAGAGCGTTGCATTATCGATGCCTTTCGCTACCTTAGTAAAGAAATCGCTATTAAAGCTCTTCAAAAATACTTTAAAAATACTGTCAACAAGGCAGATCTGAAAAAATTAGGCGCCTACGCAAAAAAACTACGAGTGGATATCACCCCTTACATCTTATCTTGTACGACATGACAACAGATTTAGAAAAGTCATTTAAAGCTAAGCTTAGAGCTGTTGCAAAAGAAAAAAATCGAGATCCTTCAGATCTTTGGCAATCTCTTACATTAGAGCGTTTTCTTGTCCGCTTAGCTAGATCGAAATATCGGAATCAATTTGTATTGAAAGGCGGCATCCTCCTGTCCAAATACCTAGAGATTGGAAGGGAGACAACCGATTTAGATTTTTTAGCTAAAAAAATCAACAATCAAGTCTTGTCTTTGCAAGTTGTTTTTGAAGAAATATCGGGAATTGATCTCAATGATGGATTCATCTTTAAAGAAGTTAAGGCTAGCGAATTGACCCATCCTCACATGGGCTATCCTGGCGTAGAAATTTCTATGATGGCTTATTTTGGACGCACTCGATTTAAGGTTGCGATAGATATTGGCTTTGGAGACATTGTTGAGGCTATTTCATATAGAATTAGACTC
>JAQGPK010000087.1 GCA_028293095.1 Chlamydiia bacterium
TAAATATTCTAAAATTGCTATTACGGAATGGCTAGAGAAAAAGCAAATTTGTCCAAATTGTACGCAAGCTGTAGATAAAAACGAGCTTATGTTAGTAACTGTTTCAGCAGCAACGGTTGTCCAAGCAACACTTCCTTCTAGCTCTTCTAGTTCTTCTAGTTCATCGAGCAGCAGTGCACATCTTGCCGATGACGAAGAAACCCAATTTCAGAAAGCAGCTCAAAATTCCTTAATTGAAATCCATTCTTCTCATTATAGAGATCTCGAAGAACTCTTTAATGCTGTGATTAAAGACTCCGTAAAAGAAACACGTTCTCAAAGATACCTAGATACAGAAAAAGCGCTAGAAGAAGCTCTTAAAGCATCGTTAGCTGAAAATGAAAAAAAATCTTGTTCATCTTCATCTTCATCCTCAGCTGGAAAGGCTTTAACGGAAGAAGAAATAGTTGAAGAGGTACTCAAAGACTCCGTAAGAGAGACACGTTCTCAAAGATACCTAGATACAGAAAAAGCACTAGAAGAAGCTCTTAAAGCATCGTTAGCTGAAAATGAAAAAAAATCTAGTTCCTCCTCATCTTCAGCTAAAATAAACCTTTGTGACTGCGCTAACTGTAAAGCATTTCTTAAAACGGATCCTGCAGCAATTAGCTAAAATAACAGTATTCAAAATTTAGAGAGCTCTAATTCTTAAAGCTCTCTTTCCTTATAAAAAAGTATTCAGTCCGTAAACTTTATTAATACATCCAATAATAAACACTATTAATTAAAATTAGTGATTTTAATTAATTAATCATACATACTTCTTTTGTAATTAAATCAAAATAGGTTATATATGACAGATATTAAGCATTTACATAAAGATGTAGAAAAAATAATCGATCATTCTGATAAATGGGATAAAAAAATTGGAGATATCAAAGGCAGACACCTCGCTGCGGCTGTTGAAGAAATCATCAAACAGGCTGACAAAAAAAATCAGAAAGCTTGGGAATTTGCAAATCGAGCCGTCGGTGAGCTAAGTGGACGCAGGTATGCCAAGAAGCATCCAAAGGAGCTCGAAAAGCTTAAAGAAAAAGTCAAAAGGGCAACTGAAGCTTGTACTTTGGTATCAAAAACTAGTATCGAGATGGCCTCTATTGAGAAAAAAATCCTCGATGGACATGGCAACAGTAAAAAAATTGTCCATATCTATCCAAGTAATAAAACGGCAAAAAAGCTCATCGAACAATGGAAAAAAAGCTCCACAGGCAAATCTTTTGGCGATTATATAGAAAAACATGCTTCTAAAAGTGAGAAAAAAGAGTTAAAAAAGAATACAGTTGAATACCTAGATGAGTCTAAGCAAGAAAAGCATACTGTCAAATTCGAAGATCATAAAGTAAAGGTCGATGGAGAAAAACCAACGGATGGAAAGCAGATGTTTGCAATGAATGCAGCAGGCACTGAAATGGTCATTGGCAAAAAGGAAACTGGTAAATTTCATCACTCATCTCTTCTTGCGGGAGCGCCTGTAAAAGCTGCCGGATACGTCACTATCAAAAATGGTGTTATCACGAAAGTAGATGTAAAAAGTGGCCATTATCAACCACCTACAAAGGAAGGTAAGAAAATCGTCCGTAAATTTTTGGAAGATCCTTCACGCTTAGGAAAAAAAGCAAAAGACATTTCCATTAAGTAATTTTCTCGCATAAGCCACTTTGCCATTCGACAAAGTGGCCCTCCTTTTCAATAGAAAAAAATACCCCTTCTATGAGAATCTAGAGTCTCATACAAAAAACAATTTTTCAAGGAACTCAAAAGATGACGAAAGAGCTCATTAAAACGATCGATGATGAGAACTTTTCCCAAACACTCTCTAGTAATGGAGTTGTGCTGGTAGATTTTTCAGCTGCTTGGTGTGGTCCATGCAGAATGCTAGAGCCGGTTTTAGATGCTTTAGCGAGCGAAGTTCAAGGTAAAGTTATTGTTGCAACGGTTGATGTAGATCAAGCGCCAAAAACAACAACTTCATTCCAAATCACTTCTGTGCCAACACTGATCCTCTTCAAGCAAGGCAAAGAAGTCAACCGAATCGTTGGCCTTAAGGACTTAGACACTCTCAAGAAAATCGTCTTGCAAGCTGTATAAATTCTACAAAAAAAAACTCCACATGGCATCCATGTGGAGTCTCTTAGATATAAGTGAACTCAGTACAAACAACTATCCTTTTGGACCAGCTTGCTGCGCTTGAGTGAGGCTTTTATCTTGTGGCGACGCGTCAAGATCTTCATCTTCATACGTTTCTGCCGGATCTTCGCCTTCATCTTCTTCAAGCTCATCGGAAAAGAGAGTTTCTCCTGCTGCAACATCAAGCTCGTCAGCATCCGACTCATCAGCTGCTGCGGTGTCTTGATTTGCTGTCGCATTCGAGGAACTCTTCTTAGGAGCTTCCTTCGGCTCAGGCTTTACACCAGTCACTTCAATTTCAAAAATTAAAAGCGCATTTGGAAGAAGCTGTCCAGAAGTTCCATACCCTAATTCTGGGTGAATAAAGATACGTCTTTTCTCTCCAACTTTCATTCCCAAAATACCACGGCGGAAACCAGGGATTGTTTGCTTTAAGGAAAGTGCTATCGGTCCATTATTTGCATCGGATGATCCAAATACAGTGCCATCAAGGTACTGTCCCTTATAGTTAATTGATGGGATCATGTTTTCGGTAACCACATCGCCTTTGCCATCTTGGATGACAAGGTACTGCAACTTACCTGGCTCAAGCTCTTGAACGCCATCTTTCTTCGCATTCTCTGCCATAAACTTGTTTGCTTCTTGTAGGTTACGCGCTGCAAGATCTTGATAGGCATATTCTTGAAGAAGGTTAATGGTCTCTTCATACTCTTGCTCGTTCATTGGAGATGGCTTACCAGCTTTTGCATCCTGCATCCCTTTAATGACAGCAGTAAAATCAAGTTTCAAAACTGGATTATCAAGCCCTTTATTGATAAGGTGTCCATAAGTCTCAGAGAGCTTTGAGATGGAAGCTTGGGAGAAAAGCTCTTCTTTCGAAAGCTCTTTCTTACCTTCTGCAACAGCAGTAGCTGCTGCGACAAGCTCTGGCTTTGCCTCTTCTTTCTTAGGTGTATCTTTTGTCTTTTCCTCTGCATAGCCAGAAGTTGGCAGCAAAGAAAGACACAAGAAAGCAATAGGCCATACCCTATTCATTTTCGGTTGCATAACAATTACTCCTTTTTAACTAAAATTTTAAGTTCATTTAGCTGCATGTCACTTACCTGTGATGGCGCTCTCGTCATTAAATCTTGCGCTTTCGAAGTTTTAGGGAAAGCAACCACATCGCGAATACTTTCTGTCTCACAAAGGATCATCATCATTCGATCAAAACCAAGAGCAGTACCTATGTGTGGTGGCGTTCCATATTTCAGTGCATCGATGAAAAATCCAAATTTAGAAGCTCTCTCTTCAGGGGAAAGGCCTAATAGCTCGAAAATTTTATCCTGCAATTTCCCGTCATGAATACGTTGTGAACCCGATGCTATCTCGTATCCGTTCAAAACTAGATCATAACTTGATGAACGCATTTTTAACGGTTCTGTATCAAAAAGGTCAAGATCTTCAAGATGTGGCGAGGTAAAAGGATGATGCTCACTCTCCATTCGCCCCTCTTCTTCATTAAAACTAAAGAGAGGAAAATCAGTGACCCACAAGAGCTCATACTTACCTTTTGGAATCAAATTTCTTTGACGGGCAATCTTTCGACGAAGGTGGTCAAGCAACTGGTTGACCTTCTTTTCAGGCCCTGCAATGGCAAAAGCTGCATCCTGCGGCTCTATCTGCAGCCTTTTGATCCACTCTTGCTGCTGTTCATCGGTTAAAAACTTAGCGATACTGGATGTAAAGCTACCCTCTTCTTGTCTCTTAAACCAAATTAGCCCCTTACCACCAAGTGATTGAAGGTAGGTTGTCAGCTCATCAATTTCCTTTCTCGATATATCAGCGCCACCTTTTACGTTCAGTCCCTTTACAATTCCTTTGGCATTTAACACATCATGAAAGATGGAAAATGAAGAGGCTTTTGCAAGATCATCTAAACGTACAAGCTGCATTCCAAAGCGAAGGTCAGGTTTATCGCATCCATACACATTCATACAATCTGCATAGGTCATGCGCAAAAAGGGGGTCTTGACCTCAATGTTCATACTCTCTTTAAAAACAGACTGGACGAGTTTTTCAACGATAGGAAAGAGATCTTCGCAAGATGCAAAGCTCATCTCTATATCAATTTGCGAAAACTCTGGCTGTCTATCATGCCTTAAATCTTCATCTCGAAAGCAAGTTGCAATTTGAAAGTAGCGATCAAGACCGCCGATCATCAGAAGCTGTTTAAAAATCTGA
>JAQGPK010000130.1 GCA_028293095.1 Chlamydiia bacterium
CGTTTTCCGACATCCTTTTCAGGATTATTGAAGGAAGAGACGTAAGCAGACGCACGTGATTGCATTTTGCCTTCGGTTTTTCCAATGAGCACTTCACCTGTTGATTTCTTTCGAAACATATAGATGACGTCTTCTGCTTTTTTAGCTCCGGGTGTTAATGGAAGTGTGATCCAGTTACTTGCATCAGATTCAAGGTTGTATTTCTTTTCAGGTGTACTATTGTCGCGAACAAGTTCTTGGATTTTACGGGTACGTGGCGTGATTGCCTCATCTAAGAGCGCTGAATCGGTGGTAGAACTCTTGATAGGGGTTGTGCATGCTACTTCATTAGGTATTGGAGCGTATAGGGCCTCATTGCCAATTTCAGAGATGATGGCAGCTTGCGCTACTGCCTCATCGGTAGTGAGAGTGGTATAGGAAGGAAAGCTCTTGACTGGAGTTACAGGGGCAGAGGGTATGCTTACTATGCGATTATGAAATATGTTAGTGATGTCAGAGAGGGGAGTAGCTGTAGCTATTGCCTCATGCGTTGGAAGAGGAGAATAGGAAGAGAAACTTGGAGGTACAGAGGGCGTGTTTACGGCATCAGTTATAACACAGGCAGATAGCTGGTTGATTTCAGAAATAGCGGTAATTAGTAATGAAGTTGTGATAGGAATAGCGGTGGTGATGAAAGACGATATAATAGGGGTAGCTGCCACGATTATGGGTTGTGCGTTCTCTTGATCCCACTCTGCCATGATAGTAGCGCTTATCTGCGGGATATAACTGTTATTGCCGATCATTATTATTTCCTAAATTAGTTATAAATAATTATAACATATTAAGAATTGATTTACAATCGCTATTTAAATAGATAATTTGCTGAATTATTTTTTATTTATATATTTGGGTTTGGCTTGAAATTTGGCAATTTGCACAAGTACAAGCCATCCCCTATTTTTTGTTCAATTACGCTGATAAAAAAAGAATCGGGTTTTCTATAAGTCGCTTGAGCGTCTGAATGAATTGAGCTCCTTCTGCGCCATCTACTACGCGATGGTCGCAAGAGAGCGTGATGCTCAAAACTTTCCCAGTAACAACCTGACCATTTTTCACAACAGGTCTATCCTGGACAGTGCCCACCGCTAAGATGGCCGCTTGTGGCGGATTCACAATCGCTTGAAAGCTTGTTACACCATACATACCTAAGTTGGAGATAGTAAATGAGCCACCTTCATACTCTGATGGCTGCAGTTTACCCTCTTTGGCTTTTGCTGCGAGCGCTTTGATCTCTTGAGAGAGCGCTTGTAAGGATTTCGTGTCGGCTTGTCGTACAATTGGAGTAATAAGGCCTCCCGCTATTGTGACAGCAACAGCTAAATCTACTGTAGGATAGCGCAAAATGGTTTGATTTTCTGGATTAAAACCAGAGTTTACCTGTGGATGTTTACGGAGAGCAACGGCAACTGCTTTAATGATAAAGTCATTGACGGTTAGCCCAAGCTCAACTTTCTTGGTCTCTTCTCTAAATTTCACAAGACTTTCGACATCGATCTCTTGTGTGATATAAAAATGTGGAATTGTCGATTTAGAGTACTGCAGGCGCTCACCAATTACTCGTCGCATCGGTGTGAGGGTCTCTTCGATAACTTCGTGGCTGACATTTTGGGTTTCAGAGTGAGTGACTTCTTGGTCGAGGTCTCGACTCATAATTCTACCGTGAGGGCCTGTGCCCTTAAGCTGATTGATATCTACACCACGATCACGAGCGAGCGTTTTAGCAAGAGGGGAGGCGAGAACGCGAGCACTTTTTTGTGACTGCTGGGATTGCGGATTAGGGCGTGAGGCAGCTGTCTGCGTAGGAGCGGGAGTAGTTGGCTTTGCTGGTGTCGGTGCTATCGCTTTTAGAGTGGCAGCTTTTGGCTTCTCGTGAGATGTGATCGGCTGTTTGGCCTGTTGAGGAGGTGTTTCTCCCTCAGGCTCGTAACCATCGATTGTTTCTTTTTCTTTTTCTGTTAAGATGGCAAGTGGTTCATTCACTTGAGCCTTTTTTCCCTCAGGCACCATGACTTTTCGGATCCAGCCAGCATCGAGAGCGTTGTATTCTACAGTTGCTTTATCAGTTGCAACTTCAAGTAAAAGTTCATCTGCTTCAACATACTCTCCTGGCTTTTTATGCCACTTGGTAATTGTTCCTTCAACCATTGTGGGGGAGAGTTTGGGCATTGTGAGAGTAAATGGCATAATTTTTTCCTTCTAAATAACAAATTCAGTTATGGAGCTAAACAACCTGTTGTATTTTTAGTCCTTTGCGTTAAAGAAATATAATACACACGTTTACTTTTTACGCGCTTATCGTTTCGCGCACTTGAGCTACAATGCGTCCGACCGTTGGAATGGTTTCTTTCTCAAGCTCTTTAGAATAGGGCATCGGTGTTTCTTTTTGGCAGAGTCTTGCAACTGGTGCATCCAGAAAATCAAAACAGCGCTCTTGAATTTCAAAACCAATCTCTGAGGCAATACCTGTAAAAATATGACCCTCTTCAACGAGGAGACAGAAACTTGTTTTACGCACTGATTCAGAAATGGTGGTGATATCAAGTGGCTTAATTGTTCGTAAGTCAATAAGCTCTGCAGAGATCCCATCTGCTTCTAGAATGTCGCACGCCTCTTTACAAACTTTAATCATGCGGCTATGACTGACTATAGTGATATGGCTACCTTCACGCACTACCTTTGCCTTTCCAACGGGTACAAGATACTCCTCAGTTGGAATTTCCATTTTGTCGTTATACAAGAGCTCTGACTCTAAAAAGAGTACAGGATTGTTATTGCGAATGGCGGTCTTTAAAAGGCCTTTAGCATCGTAGGCGTTACTTGGCGCCATAATAATGAGGCCAGGAAAGTTACTGTAAATGGCCTCTACACAGTGGGAGTGCTGGCAAGATACTTGAGCTGCAGCTCCATTGGGTCCGCGAAAAACAATCGGCACTGAAAATCTGCCACCAGACATGTAGTAGGTCTTAATGGCGTTAGAGATGATTTGATCTGCAGCAACAAAAGAGAAATTAAAGCTCATGAATTCAACAATTGGGCGGAGACCTGTCATGGCGGCCCCAACACCAAGTCCTGCAAAACCAAGTTCTGCAATCGGCGTGTCAATAATTCTCTTTGGCCCCCATTTATCGAGTAGACCCTTAGTAATCTTATAAGCGCCATTATAGAGGCCTACTTCTTCACCCATGACAAATACGGTAGGGTCTCTTGTCATTTCCTCATCGATTGCTTGGCGGATAGCCTCGCGCATTTCTACAAGCTGTACTGTCATGGTGCAAAGACCTCTTCTTCAAGGGTGATTGGATCTGGCCATGGGCTTTCATCGGCATATTTCATAGCATCAAGTGCAACTTCTTTCTTTTCTTTGTCAAATTCTTTGAACTCTTCTTCAGTCAGTAGCTTGCGTTCTATTAAGGCATCTTTAAGAATACTAATTGGATCTCGTTGCATACAGGCTTTGAGATCGTCTTTGGATCGATAGAGCGCAGGATCTGAGATAGAGTGCCCCTTAAAACGTTGTGTGATGCATTCAATCAGTACTGGGCGGCTTGTTTTGCGTACATGTTCAAAGGCATCTTTAAAGCCTGAGTAGCAATTAAAGAAATCCATGCCATCGAGCATATAGCTTCTCATCCCATAAGCATCAGCAATCTTTTTGGAGAACTGCTGGTAGTTGGCGACCGCGTGAGCCACATGGGTTCCCATACCCCAGGTATTATTTTCGATAACATAGACGCAAGGAAGATTCCAAAGGGAGGCTATATTCAAAGATTCATGAAAAGCGCCTTGTGCAACGGCACCATCACCCATAAAGCAGATCGAGAGCTCATCAGGAGTGTTCATGTATTTGGATCGGAAGGCAGCTCCAGTTGCCACAGGGATTTGTCCGCCAACAATGCCAAAGCCACCAAGCATGCGGTCGCTATAGAGATGCATAGATCCGCCACGCCCTTTGGCATTGCCTGTGACTCTTCCATAGAGTTCTGCCATAATCTCTTTAGGCGGTACTCCTAAAAGAAGTGCCATGGCATGGCAGCGATAGGTGGTACTGAACCAATTGTTCGGACCTAATAGTTCAATAGCTGAGGTTTGAATGGCCTCTTGTCCAATATAGGAGTGGAAAAAACCGCCCACTTTACCGTGCTGGTAGGCAGATTCTGCTCGTATTTCGAAATTGCGGATTAAAAGCATGTTTTTAAGACAGCGGAGCAGCCCCTCTTTTCCTAGGGTTTTGATCGCATCGTCAAGGTTCGTCTCAAAAAAATGAGGAGCATATGGTTTATGTTCTGTCATTCTTCTCCTTTAAAAATTGTCTTAACAAACTCTGAATAATTGACAAATAGTATAGTCAAAATTTTCAAAAAAGGCAATGATGAAAAGAATTGCCCTTGAATTACGAAAGGGATAATGGAGGGATATGCAGGATAGTTTTGCTACTTTGTTTTTGCGATCGCTTCAGGTGCGAGTCTTTAATTTAAAAGATTTTTTACGCACTGTCCTTCATTATTACTATCATGTTCGCTTTGCATGTGTCGATCTGAGCTTACTCTTCAGCTATTTTTGGAAAAGCCCCTATCGCATTTCATGGGAGCGAGATAAAGAGC
>JAQGPK010000186.1 GCA_028293095.1 Chlamydiia bacterium
GCGGTTTATACTGGTAGGTAATGGTTGGACCGCAATACTCCTTTTGGCTTAAAAGAAGGTTAAAGCCATCATGGGAGTAGGTATATTTTTTTCTAAAAAGTTCAATATCAGACTGTTTTGGAACGCCACTATCATAAATTGTAAAACTATGTGGATTTTTTCCTGTAAGGCTTCCATAGAGATCTTCTTGAATCACGTTTCCATGACTGTCGTAGGTATAAGAGAAGGACTGAACTACTCTCCCATCTTCTCTCACCAGTGATCTTGCACGTAGATGCCCCTCATCGCTGTCATCTCTTTTGCCGCGAGCACTTTTTTCTTTATCACCCCAATGAAGGTGATCTCCTCGATAAAAGCCATCCTTCTTCAAAAACTCATCCACACAGGTCAGTCGCTTCTTATGAGAGTAGCGGTAGAGCGTTTTATGGTTATTCGCATCCCGAACGTTAGTGTGGTACTCTTTTGGTTTGTACTCAAAGGTGTAGATCGTACGCTTTTCGCCATTTTTGCCAGCAGGGGCCTTCTGAGCAATAACTTTTCCTGTTTTGTTATACTCAATTTCTAAAAATCGTCCCTCTGGTTTTTCTATCGAGCTGATGAGCCGCTTTTCATTAAGTTTTGTGTAGCCATACCGCACAGTTGGCATATCGGATGAGGTAACCTTTTCAACATAGCGGACATTGACTGCATAGGGATTAGGGTCATCCCTTTCAAAAAATGAATATTCGGCAGTTTTTCCATTACTTGTAGTGATGGCGGCTTTCTTATGTTTTTTATCGTAATCAAAGGTAAGCCAGTTAAGAGTGTGCTTTTCATGGCTATCTTTCATCTCGATTTTCTTTAGATTACCATCATGATGGTAGCTGTAGATAAGTTTATTGCCATTTGGCCTTCGCTCCTCTTCCATATTCATACAGGCATTCATATATGTGGTTTTGTAGTACCTTCGAGTGGTCCCATCACCAAGTTTTGCAGTCCATAGGCCAGATTTGAATGCCCCCTTATTTCTTTTCTGCGTCAGGGTATAACGGATATTTTTTAAGTTAGTACGTCCACTAATCTCTCCTGATCCATAGTTCGTAAGACCTTTATGGATGACTTCAGGATGGAGGTAAAAATCCATTTCTTTAGGATTAACTTTTGAAATGAATCTCACAAGCGATCCGCCTTGGATTTCCGCAACCATTTCCATGTATTGGTCAGGATGTGTTACAAGGCCTTGTACGCTGGTGGAATAGTTCGTTGACATCGCCGCAGTTCCCATCCAATTATTGAAAATGGCTTCGCTATTGTAGCTACGTTTGAGATGTAGAGGAGTTGGTCCTGGGACAAGTAGGTCTACAGATTGGTCGTGCATGGAGCCAAAGATAACGTTGACAGTGTCATTCACAAATGATGATATGCCGCTTTCTGGCGCAATGGAGTCAGACTGGTGAGTTTTTTCAGCATGTAAAGCGGGAATCAAACTAAGAGCAAATAAAAAAGGAGCTAAAAAGATGGAGCGCATACTAATACTTCCCTTTTTGGTAAAGATAGGAATTAAAGGTAAAGCGAGCCAAGAATTATTTCAAGAGAAAAGGCAGGGCCTTTTTGTTTTTGGGTTTCTTTCTCTTACACTATTCTCGAGGAATTTTCCCACACGTGCACATTATGAAGAATTCGAAGGGCCTGCAATTTGCTTTTTCATTTCTTCAACTGAAGGATACACTTTTGTAGACAATGGTCGCAAACAGCCAAGCAGCTGAATGATATCTCCAGAGAGCTTTGCAGCTTTAAGTATTTGCGGAGCTAAAAGAAGGACGGGCAGCGGAAAGCTACTCGGAATAGTTAGAAACCGACTATTTCCACCACCTATCGTAAAAGAGGCAATTGTGATTGAAAACATTTTGTCGAGGTGCTCCCGAAGATCTTGGACACACGCTTGAAAACGTTCGTTATATTCAGTAAGATAGGGGAGCATTTCTTCATCGGTAAAGGCTTTCTCTTTAAATACCCATTGAAAAAATCGATTTCCTAAAGCTCCATGAGTACTCCAACGGTTAGATAGTGGAAGAGGTTGGTTTTTTGTAAGCTCTTTAAGCCGAGAAAAAGGACAGTCTGTGTAGCTCATCTCTATATTGTAGATTGAATCTTTATCTTGAATAAGGGCAACCCCAACTCCTGTACCAAGAGTGATTGCAAGTGATGGGAATGGAAACTCTTGAGATGTCACCCTCTGGTATTCAAGAGAGCCTTTTGCCCAAGAAACTGCATCATTATCAAGAGTTGCTGTGCATTGTGATTCTTCCTCACAAGCAAGCTTTAGTTGTTGCGGCACGCCTTTTGATCTGCTGTCCCAAAAGATGCGATTTTCAACTATAGTACCTGCAATCGAAAGAGAAACTTTTGAATATGGGATTTGAATCTGTAGAAGAGGCGAATCTGTGGATCCAGCAGAAAATAACAAAGGCACTTTCTTACTTAACCACCCATCTGTAAGTGATGAAAGAACAACTACTTCTCTCAGTTGCTCTAAAGTAGGCTCCTGCGGAAGTACAGCTGCTTTAATCCTTGTCCCGCCAACTTCAACACACAGCACATCAGTTGAAAAATATCCTAAAACCAGCTGACATATTCTCGAGTCAATACCTGCTTCTTGAAAAGCATTTTTTATAGCGCTAAATAGTTGTGGATGTATAGCAAAAGAAAGTGCATGAATAATTATTTTATTCTAACCAGAATAAGATAAAACAAAAACTCTAGCACACACTTATAAATAAATCACGGTTTACTTGGAACGATCAAAACGCATCTTTGAATTGGCGTTTGTACCTCTTTTGACTTTCCTCTTAGAAAGCTCTTTAGCAGGTGCCTTCGCTTTAGTAGAGAGACTCTTCATCACTTTGGCAACTTTTTTCTTCATTTTACGCTGTCTTTTATGGCCCTGTTGATCATCTTCATCATCAGGAGAGGAATGTTGATCAGACCATTCCGTGCGAAGCACTCGAATACCTTCGATCATCGCCGTATCAAAGGAGAGCCCATCTTTTGGCAATTCATTCACAGCAGGCATTACGCGCACGTTCATTGATAGAATGCGATCAAGCTGCACAGGTTGAATAGCTGGAATTGAGATAGGATCACGAACTTGCGTTGATGGCGCGATCATAACGCGCTCCCCATGAGGCAATACTAAAACTCCAAGTCCCGTGGACTGTCCCTGCCCAGTAAAAGAGGTAGGCGTAAGACTTGCCACCTCAAAAGAGGGCTGGATGTTACTAGGCAATGAAGTGTTTGATGTACTCATAAAAATCTGCTTTATTAAGATTATATTAATCATAACGTATATCTCCCCTATTATACAACCTTAGATCTCTTTAAGGGGAAAAGATGCTCTCAATTAAATGACGAAGAGATCAGGCTTGCGATGGGACAATTTGCAAGCAAATCACACAGTCAGAGACAAATTCTTCTGCTTTTATTAGCAACCAATTCGTTTTAAAATAATATCTTCTATTTAAAGAAAGATGTTTAGAAATAGTATAGATTTACTAGACCTTCAATTCATGCAATCTTAGAATACCAGGAATAGTACGCATCACAATGAGTATACGTTGTGGTTTACAAGTTGGAGGTTTTATGGTTCCCGTACAGCACATACCAGCAAATGGGACGAATTTTGCGCAAATCAACCTGGAGGTCACACCTTCAGTGCTTCAAAATAGCGCTCATAAGGTAGATGTACAATCAAAGAATATTTTTTACTTTTTCCCTCAAAAAGTCAAGAAACTGACTCGTGAGGTGCAAGAATTTATCGCCTCTTTTGTTATCCATGCACAATCCTTTAAGAAGGGTGCCTGTATAAGTTGGCGGGAAACAATTTTGAAGCAGTGTAGAGAAAAGCATCTTCCGGCGACTATTACCAATCTTGAGATAGACTCCTCCACATCGCTAAATGGCGTTTCCATTCAAACAGATCACAATCAACCTTTCGAGAATCAACGCTGGATTGTCTACTTTTTGCCTAAC
>JAQGPK010000203.1 GCA_028293095.1 Chlamydiia bacterium
TCTGATAGAAGAGTTCACCTGTTTTTTGAACTCCTTTTTGTCCCAGTAGCCAGCAAAGAAACTTTAAAATCCCTTGCAGTGTGTTGAGAAGAAACATATGAGTACAAAGGCGTACATTTTCAAGAAATGTTCCTTCTTTTAAGATTCTTTCAATTTCAGCATGTGAAGGGCTACCAATAACTTTTTTGGCACCAATTGTGCTGATTCCATTAAAGTCTTTAGCGAGCTCTTGCACTGTAGTTTCTGTTTTTTTGCGCATCTCTACCTGTTTGGCAACTTGAAGAGCATCCCCTGCCTCTTTTTCTGCGATCGTTGTCAGAAAGGTAAAAGGAGCGTTCGTAAAACGCTTTTTATCTGTCTCTTCTACCCATCTGCCATCATTCATAATAGGGACAAGAAGGGTGAGGGCTGTATTTGTTAGGGTAATGATGTCAAATTGTGAGAGTGTTGCCGCAACATCTCCGCCATGCGTTTGAATAACTTCGGGAATACCCCATTTTTTAGCCGATGTGCAGAGTTCAGGATTGAGGAATTCAAGAAGTGATTCTGAAAAGGTTTTGAGAATTTGACTAAAAGATTCTTTATGAGGATAGGGTGAGATTTGCTTGGGTTCATTGACCGCTGTAGATGAAGAGGTAAAATCTGCAACTGTGCCGCAGCTAATAAACTCTTTTGCCCAGTCAAAAATCTTCATGACGATAAAATCACGGGTGTATTCAGATGTTCCCTTCAGGCATCCATAGTCAATAATTGCAGGAAAGAGTGTCGTTTCAAATGTCTCTCTTAAATAGGCAGCGCCCATAGAGCTGAAGGCAACAGGCAGTTCAAGATCTGCCGCACCATTAGGGAGGCCTATTTTTAAGAGCACTTTAGAAAGAGCTTGAGTAAGCGCTTTTTCAGCTATTTCTGGCGGAATTTCTTTCTCAGCTTGCCAAGAGTTTATTTTTTTAAGCTCTTCTGTATATCCTGCAAGAAGATCTTTGGTTAAATCTACAAGCCAGTGAGGATTCTCTTTTTGAAGTTGAGTAAAGTATGTGATGAAGTTTTGAAATACTTTGAGTAAATTAGCTTCAATAATTTCAGTAACAAGACCTGGGCGTTTTTCTAAGGTATGGCGCAGTACATCACCAGTGAGGCTATAACGGGAGGTTGTGCTTCTGGTTTCATAGAGAAGGATGTTGACAAATGGCGCTCTGAGAGAAGGCGCGATTTTGTCAGCATGAAAGATTTGATGATTGAGATATTCTGTAGCGTATGTGGCAAAAAAATGACACGCTTCACTGCAGACAGAGCTTTGCGATGTTTTGTTGAGATACTCTTGACGCTCTTCAATTTTTTGTTTGAAAATGCCTAATTCAGGAAGTACCCAGCGCATGACAGCATGTTCAGCAACGAATTGAGCCGCACCTCTTGCTCCAGGAACTACTTGATATGTTGTTGCCAGAGCACTTGCCGTACAGGAGCCGATTGCTTTGGCGGTGTAGACAGTACCTCCGGTTATAGCTCCTGCACCTTTTTTCCCAAGTGAGTAAAACGAGCTGCCAATAATGGAGGCGACAGATCCTGCGGTTCTTAGAATAGTTCGTGTTTGAGAAGGATGGGATGGAGGAGGTAGAATGGGTGGATGGTTTGATGTATCAATACCTTGATGACTTTGGATAGCTCCATTTTCTACTCCTAACATATACTCTCCTCAAAATGATCTCGCTACGTAATCACTACTATACTTTCTAAAAATTTTACTTGCAACTAGCAGTTATGTAGTCTGTTAGAAACACAGTACGAATAATTTGTTAGGATTATATTAAGAAAAAGAGGATTTGAAAAAATTTTCTGACAATCATCGAAGCTCATTTTAAAAAGGTAATTAGTATGTAGTTCAACGTTCTCATATGGTAGTATCTATTAATTTTAAGGAGAGATACATGTCAACTATTAATAATAATAATAGGCTCTATTGGGAGCCAGATGCGAAAGAAAAAGAACAGAAGAGCAAGGATTGGAAGCTAAACAAAATGGGCTCTCAAGGAAAAGACATCCAAGCAACGGTTGCCAATCTTTTTTGCTTCGATACTCTCGAAAATAAGATGACGGAACTTACTTTAGATCAAGTGGTAGAAGATGATGTTGCGATACCACTTGATCCATTATCTACAGGTGAAGTGGGATTATTAGCAGGTAAATGGGGGACTGCAGTAGTTGGTAAGCTCTTAGAACAAGTCGA
Organism: Chlamydiia bacterium; assembly: GCA_028293095.1. Classification (GTDB taxonomy): domain Bacteria; phylum Chlamydiota; class Chlamydiia; order Chlamydiales; family FEN-1388; genus JAHFTM01. Next base: position 2,225 of record JAQGPK010000203.1, read on the forward strand.
TGGGGATACCAGTCAATTGAGCCTTATAAACCGAAATGAAATTCGAAAAGTGGGCATGCGAGTTCGCGTGCTTCATATTGAAAAATGCTCCCTATCTGCAGCTAAAATAGCGCTTCTTGCGCAAAATTTCCCTCTTCTTCAAAAGCTGTTTTGTCGTAGCTTAGATACTGGGGGAATAGAAAAATTGTCCGCTTTCTCGCATCTCAAATTACTACATGTGAAAAATTGTAAACAGATTAGAGATGAAGAATTGCGTGCGCTTTCTACCTCCAAGCTTACTTTAACGCTTCAATTTCTTATTTTAAGTCGCTGCAAGCGGATTAGCGATTCTGGAATTTGTCATTTACGCTCACTTAAGCGACTCAAAATGCTACATGTACTCGGCTGCAGGGGTCTTACCAATTATGGAGTACAGCAGCTGAAGAGTCTTCAAGAGCTCTATGATGTACGGTTAGGCACATGCAGCATTCA
>JAQGPK010000028.1 GCA_028293095.1 Chlamydiia bacterium
CTTAAACGAGAAAGGCACGCCATGAAAAAGCCATTTTCTCGGTGTTGATTTATTTTATGAACATCTGTGCCCATTTCAATGAGTTGTAGAGCAAAATTTTCTAGGCCAGCATCACACGCCTTCATAAACAATGTGTCTCCATCTTCATCAGCATACTGCGGATCAATGATCACCTTCATTTCTAAAAGCTTGTCGACAACAAGGCTTAATTTGCTCTCAGTTGCAAAATAGAGTGCTGTTTTTCCATCAGCTGCTGCCTTATTGATATCGACGCCTTGTTTGATGAGATCAATTGCAATATCTTCAAATCCTAGTTGACACGCCCATGAAAATACCGAGACCCCATTTTTATCCACTGCATGGATATCAGCTTTAGAGGCAATTAGCTTACAGATGATTTCTTTCATCTCCGCGTTGCCATCACTTGCTTTTTCAAAAGCTACAAAAAGAGCCCTATTTCCATCTTTGTCTTTGGAGTTGACATCAACTCCTTTCTCAATGAGTTTCCAGATCACCTCTTTCATTGCACTTCCGCTTTGGCAGGCATGCACAAGTGGAGCATCTTTACTAATATCTGCATTCTTTTCTAAAAGATGAAGTGCAAGGCGAGCCATTCCCTTAAGACATGCAATCGAAAGAGGCATAAAGCCCATGCTATTTACTGCATTGATCTCTACGCCTCGATTCACCAACTCTATCGCCAAATCTTCAAGCTTTGCACTACATACCCATGAAAGTACTGAATTACCTTCTAAATCAACTGCATGAATGTCAGCTTGAGACTGAATAAGCTTTCGAACAACCTCTTCCATTCCTTGATCGCCATCTTCTATCTTTTGCAATGCTAAAAAGAGAGCCCTACCTCCATTCTTGTTTTTAGCGTTGATATCGACTCCTTTCTCAATGAATTTCCAGATCACCTCTTTCATTGCACTTCCGCTTTGGCAGGCATGCGCAAGCAGAGCATCTTTACTAACATCTGCATTCTTTTTTAAAAGATGAAGTGCAAGACGAGCCATTCCCTTAAGACACGCAATAGAAAGAGGAGTAAAGCCCATGCTATTTACTGCATTGATCTCTACACCTCGATTCACCAACTCTATCGCCAGATCTTCAAGATTTGCACTACATGCCCATGAAAGTACTGAATCTCCATTTGAAGCAATTGCATGAATGTCAGCTTGAGCTTCAATCAGTTTTCGAACAACTGCTTCCATTCCTTGATCGCCTCCACTCACTTTTAGACAAGCTATAGAGAGAGCACTGTATCCGTTGTATGTAGCGTTAACATCGGCTCCTTTCTCAATGAGTTTCCAAATCACTTCCCTCATTTTACTTCCACTGTGGCAAGCATATATAAGTGGCGTACCTTTACTACAATCTGCACCTTTTTCTAAAAGAAAAAAAGCAAGCTTATCCATTCCTCTTGAGCAGGCAATCGTAAGTGCAGTGATACCAGCTTTACTTACTGTACTCACATCAATGCCTTGAGTAAAACACGCCATTATCTGCTCAGTACATTCAGATTTCAAATTATCAACAACTTTTGTACCAATCTTTAGTTTTGCTTGATGAAAACGCTCTTTTAATGCCAAAAGCCCATTACCATTCTCTTGACTATTTGTCCTTACATGACGTGATCTTTTCAAGAAGCGATCGATGAGTAGAACAACCTTTTGACAGGTATTCAGCGTTTTCTCCAGATGCCTTAATAAGTCAGGGTCCTTCTCGGGTTTCATGGCTATTTGCTTTTTCACAGCATTGTATAACGTTTGGGCGCCACGCTCAAAATCATGTAGATGATGAGGTTCAATTTTTTCCACTTTTGAAATAGAAAAGCCAGAGCCCCTTTTAAATGTAACAATGGCAGGTTCATTGGAGAGCGCAGCAACTTCTGCCGCATTTGAAAAATTTGCAAAAAAGTTGCTATCTTTTAAAGAAATATAGTTCGACATATAAACCTAATTTATTAATTAATAAAATATAATTATACAAAAAACAAGTAATTAATAAAATAACTTTTTTAAAATGCAGTTACTGTATTTTAAATAAATTTATTTAAAAAAATAGAATGGTGAGTGCCCAAAAAGAGGCAAAGCGCTAAAATCAGCAAAAATTCTACTTGAGATTCATATGGAACTTCTTCGCATCAAGGGTGGCTCGCCTCTTCAGGGGATAGTAAGGGCATCTGGCGCTAAAAATTCGGTTACAAAGTTGCTTGTTGCTTCCCTCTTATCCAATAAAAAATGCACCTTTTATAACGTGCCAAATATTGGCGATGTGGCAGTCACTCTCGAAATGTGTAAAGAAATCGGTATGGAAGTTCTTGAATGGGATCCGATTAGCGGCATCTTGCAAGTCCAAACAAAAGCGCTCAAAACAACCTACATCCCTCAACGATTCTCTGGTTCAAACCGCATTCCTATTTTAATGATCGGCGCTCTTTTAGGCCGTACCGATGAAGAAATTATCGTTCCTACTGTTGGCGGTGATAAAATCGGACAACGACCTGTCGACTTTCATATCAATGCCTTAAAAGAGCTCGGTGTGACAATCGAACATAGAGCTA
>JAQGPK010000230.1 GCA_028293095.1 Chlamydiia bacterium
AACCATTCTGGAATCACGGTATCTTGTAAAATAATTGCCCGCTCAAACTTTTCTTCAGCGCTAAATAGATATTTTTTATCGTGAGTGATATCTGCGGCATGAATCAAAGCAATACCCCATTCATTCCAAAAACAGGCAAGTCTTCCCACATCTGATTGAGAAACTTTTTCAAAGAGCTCTAAAGAGTGATCCATTGCTAGAAGATCTTCGTTGATTTCGGAAAGAAAGAATTGAGCTTGTGCTAAAATATGCAAAAGAGGTGCATGCGTTGGAGATACAACTAAACCTGCTTCTGCCTGTTCTTTCGCAGTCAAAAAATAGCTCTCTTCCCCAAAATAACGACCGAAGCTGATACTTACCATTGCTTGACTTGTCATTAAATCGACTGAATCGGAATGCAGTATAAGGGCTCTATGTCCAGTCATTTCAGCTTGCCTAAGGCATGTTATATTCTCTTCATGCGCGCCAATCAGTGCGAGTGCCTCTGTAAGACGCGCTAAAACATGAACATCATCAGGCGCAAGGTAGTAAGCCTCTGCTAGACTTGCAACACTTGAACGTAAATGGTCAACTTTCTGCCAGCGCTTTGAACCTAGGAGAAAGAGTGAGCCCATCTGTAGCCACGCTTGATAAAATTCAGGATCAAGGGTCACAGCATTTGTAAAGGCTTCATGTGCGAGCTGAAAGTAGTCATGATCAAGATGCGTACCAAAGAGATAGTAGTAACAATTGGCAAGGTAAAAATAGCGATTTGCCAAATCTTCTTTTTCCTCATCGGACGAAAAAAGGTCATGATCAATATCTTGTGGTAGAGAAGATTGAAAAAGCTCTGCGGCCTCTACCAGATACTCTTCTCGGTTGATTAAAAAGCCAAATTCGACGAGTGCCTGAGCAAAGTCGTTATAGAAATCTTTCTCTTCCAATCCTAACTTTTTTGCTTTCCGGAAATAGGCAATCGCCTGGCTCAACTCACTTGCCTCTCCTGAATATTTAGCGATCATCGAAAGAAGCAAGCCACGATTCCAATAAAAATCAGGCTCATCCTTCATTTCTTGATTTGCAACAGCTTCAGCTTTGAGGTATTTGATATTCGCGTCAAAGAGATAAGAAACTTCATCATGAATCAGGCCAAGACGAGTTAACACACTCGCCCAGGCATACCAAGCTTCAAAAAAATTTTCATTGAGCTTTGTGGCAACTTCAAAGCAAGTAATTGCCTCCAACAGATCTTCTTCTGTATCTTGAGTTGCAAGTGCAACTCCCCGCTCGTGCCATATCTCTATGTTAGTAGGAACAAGCTCGCAAGCAAGTGCTAATGATTTTTTCGCAATAGAAATAGATGTACTGTGCACTCCGCAATTAATAATCTCCTCCTCTGCACGCATGACAAGAAGCTCTGCAACCAACTGCTTTTCTTCAGCAGAAAGTTTATAAGCTGTTTTATCAATAGATTCAGAGGTTGAGGAAATAATATCCTCGAAAGCTCTTTGGATTGCATTATTATCAGTCATGAAAGACCTAAGACCTTGGTAAGTTACTAACTATACCCTAGCAATCTGATTTCAGCAAGCTGACAGTCAATTCTCAATTTCTTTTGAATCTACAAAAAAGCGAAAAAATGATAGTATTTTAGAGTGAAAATGTAAGGAGCACCGTGACAAATACGAATTTTAGTTTATTTTCTAACGACCCGCCATGGAATTTTTTTAATAACAGAGGTTCAAATAAAAATTTACTAGAAACACCTGTACCCCAAAAGAGTTCCACCACCTCAAAAGAGAGCTCGTTAACCGTGCCCTCAACTCTCATAAAATATCCGAAAGCCAAACAAACCGAAGAGATTGCTATTTTAAAACAATCAGATGAAGAGGTCTCATCCATCTTTCAGCAGAGCAGCTCTCTTTCACAAAAGAAAGTACAAATACTTACACAGACATCTCTTCAAAAAACGCCCGTCCTTTCACAGGCATCTCTTCAAAAGACGCCCTTCTTAGTAGTGTACTATCGGCCTACAGTTCGCACTCTTGAACAAATAGAGAATGCCTGGAAGATCTGCATATTTCCACTTTTTATATGCTGGAACAGATTTGTAGATTTTAATAGAGGAATTAACAGAAAATGTATTAATTTAGCAACAGTTCGTCCGCAGTTCCATGATGCGTACCATCAGCATTTATGGAAACTTCATGAATTATTTATAGCCTGGACACATCTAAAACGTCAGGTTACCCACATACCTGTAGATTTAGATCCCATTCTTAATAATTATTATGTTTCCCGTCATTCTGCTATAATAATTCTCGGTTTCTCACCAAAAGTACATTATGAATATAAAGTCAAGACAGCCTGAACCTAAAAAATCAACCTCATGGCAAAAAGTACATCGCTGGTACGATGATCTTGTTGGAGAAAGTGGGCATCACTACCATCAGGCTATCATTCTCCCTGCGATTCAAAGGCTGCTCAAGTTAGATGCTACATCCCACCTTCTTGATCTTGGCTGCGGC
>JAQGPK010000007.1 GCA_028293095.1 Chlamydiia bacterium
GATGAAGATGAGGTTTTTAATAAAATATGGTTAGAGCATATTGCGAAAAGGTTTCCTAAAGAATACAAAGTAATTTCGTATGTGATGCCCTATTGTAATTTATTTCAGGCGCTAAAATGTAATATTATTCTTTTTCAAGAGGGTACAAACGAAGTAGATTGTAAGGCTGCACAAGAATGCATCCAATATATTCAAGAACAGCTGGCAGTAGAAAATGTGAGTGTGTTTAGAAAAAGTGTTTTTGAAGAATTTGAAATAGAGATACTTCATAGCATTCAAAAAGGGCTCCTTAAGAATCAATCCATCCTTTTGGATCGGTGGTATAATTCTCCTTGCAGAATTCAAGAGATATTTGCGGGAATTCTTGTGAAGAGGGTATTAGTGTTTTCTTCACTACCTGCTACTTTAGAAAAGTTTAATAAACGAAATTATGATGCGAGAATAAGTAAAGACACCTCCAATTGTCGGCTTTATGAACATGTGATACCTAGCTATATCAATCTCTATCGACTTTCTCCTTATTCAAAAAATGCTCTATTTTCATGTAAAAGAGCTGAGATTGAGCGCGTATTTGATAACATAGAGCAAAACCTTCCCACAGATGGCGCAAAATCAAAATTGACTAGCAGGTTTCATGACCTCTCAAAAGAGAGATTAGAACAGTTGAAAAATCAGTTTCTTCCCGTAGAACTGGTTGGTGATATACTATTCATCACACCAGTTGATGCGTATGACCTGATCATTCATACCCATCTTGTAACGCCTCATCAAGCAGCGTTAGAGTTTCTGAAACGGATTTAGTAAAAAAGCCATTCTCTGCATGGCTATACATTCAGTACTTCCTTGTTGTAATGGCCTAAGAAGCTTTCCATTTAAGGTAGAAGTACTTGTCAGTCTCTTGAAACCCAAGTTTTTTAGCAACGGCAGCAGAGGATGGATTATCGGCATAACAGGTCCAAAAAGGTTCTATACTATGTGTATAGCAGTAGTCCAGCATATAGGCACAAATGATAGCTCCTAAATTTTGTCCTCGATAGTTCTCATCTGTAACAACGCCAATTTCAGCTTTATGAGCGCCAAGTAACCCATAGGCTTCACTGATGATTTTTCCCTGATCGACGACACAAAAACCTATTGCATGAGTGAGAAAGTGATCGTCACCTCCATAGCACGATGAAATAAAGGAGTGCCAGTCACATTGAGCAAAATTTTCTTTAGTAATTCTTTGAATAGAATATCGGGCTGGTAACTTCTTCATCCAAGCATCAAAATGGTGGGCTTTTCTTTGAAGTTGTAGTCTTTCAGCTGCAATAAAGCCCTCTTTTTCAAAGAAAGATTTAAATCCCCAATTGAACGGACAGACTATGAATACTTCAGGGAGGGTTTTCAAATAGGTTACAATTGCTTGTAAAGAAGCCTGATTAGGTTGTCCTCCTAAATAAACATACCCAGCAGAGTTGCATATTAGTATAAAAGATGGGCTCCTTTTACTATTTGTAAAAATCTTGCCGGCACATTTATGCTCGAGCATTGAATAGAGCATCGGCTGATTGATGGTCCACCCTTGGAAGAAAGGCTTTGCGATCTCATATTCATTTGGAGCAAGCAGCTGGAGCTCGATTTTTTTATGTACACTCGGTAATGGAGTTTTTATTTCTGTATTCACAGGATGTTCCTTTTTATCTTTTGCGTGTGCCACGTGTGCCTGTCCGAGTAGCATTATTCCCATTATAAGAAAATGTCTTAGCATATGATGTCTCCCAGAAATTGCTCTAAGCATGCTTTTTTATGTATAAAAACTCAAGAATGCACTGCAAAAGAAGGTAGTAAAAATAGAGGGCATTCCTCTAGTTCTTTGACCCTTTCTGATGAATAAGTAGCCAGCTGAGATAACAGTTATCACTATTGGCTTACTTCACGAAGAACTGATCTAAAAAGTAGTGATGTATTAAATGCATTAGCAAGTAGCTGACGTTGAGATTCTGTACATTCACGTAACTTGGCTGCATTATTTTGCACGAGTACTCCTTGCGTTGCACGCCAAAAGGGTTCTCTTTGATCCCATAGCCATTGAGTTTGCGCTTTTTGTATTACCATGAATATGTTCTCACCGCTTGCAGCTCGAAGCTTTTCATGGCCATTTCGTAGAAGCTCAGTGATAATGAGGCTCTGGGAACCAGCAGGACGATTTTCTAATGGGAAGGGGAGAGAAAAAAGGAGGATGAGTGTTTGATGGTTGCAGAATCGCAATGCTGCGCTTTCACTCAGACGATTGTAAAGGGCTTGGCAGAGAGAATGGCCACGATGTGGATTTTGACTTTGTGTCGCAAGTAGATCACCAAGCTCTCGAATTGTGCACATTTTTAATTTTTCATGATCATTTGCTAGAAACTCAGCCTCTATTGCGCGCAATACTTCTATACGGTTCTGCCCCGTAACTGCTTTCCAGTCTGCATCAGAGACTGGAATAAGTTTCTGTAAAGTAAGAGTAAGTTCATCAGCTCTTTGTGTTCTAAGAGAGGTGATATCATAATCTGCAAACTTTTGCTTTATGCACGTATAAAGATCATATGGAAGATTGGGAGAGTTACGATACAAAGTACAAAGATCAGAGAGATTCTCTATCCTTAAAATAATATTTCTTACAAAAGCTCGGTTAGTATAAGGAGATAAAAGTGGGAGTATAGCACGGGAAAATACAGGAGATTGATTATCTTGTAAAAGTGCAAGTATTCTATTCTCTATGGATGTATGAAGCTCATCTGGAAGTCGGCGACGGTCGCGATACAAGGTACAAAGATCGGAGAGTGGGAATCTAAGAAAGGGGACTGGCCGTTTTAGCCTTGAGATAATGGCTGCTGCAATTTCACCTTTGTTACAAGAAAATAAAAGTGCGGTTAGCGCAGGAGCAGATATTTGGGATTCATCATTTTGTAGATCTACAAATATTCTATCCACAATCGCTCTCTGCATTAAAAGAGGTGGTCTCTTCGCTGCCCACTCCATAATGTCATCAGATGAAATATACTCAAACATCAGCTGAAGAAGAGGTGGAGGGAAGGCACCTTCTGTGGCACTATCTATGATTTGATTTATAGGCGTACGGAAAGTACGATCTGTCCTATCTGCAATACCTTCTAACAGTCGAGCAACTTTTGCGATAAGCTCTGAGAGGAGAGATGTACATTTTGAGACTATATGCCCCATCCATATTCCAGTTGAGTGCACTGCTGCTTGCATAAACCGTGAGGATTCTGAGACATAAAAAGTAATTCCTTGCATAAACGCTCTCCTTAAGTTACTTGGTATTTTTTCATATTATCTAGCAATTGACAAACAAAATAAGCCCTCTATCCTTTTAAATCCATAATTAGTAAGATTTAAAGCGAATAAATCAAAACCAGTGTTCATCAGTATATACATTGAATTTCATGGCATAGTTCTTTGTACTATTATAAATGGAGGACATAATGGATACTTTACAAGATGTCGTTATCGGAAAAGGGGATCTTGATAAGAAAGGCGTGTATGCTAATCGAGATTTTAAAAAGGATGAAGTGGTTATTCAGTACCATTTAACTTCTTTAACGGAAGAGGAATTTCAGAAACTACCGGATATAGAAAAAATGTTTACTCATGTCCACTGGGGAACAATTAACCTCTATTCTGTACCAGAGCGCTATGTGAATCACTCCGATACTCCAAACACGTATCAAGACCTTATCAAGAGGTGTGACATAGCACTACGAGATATCAAAAAAGGGGAGATGATTACAGGCGATGCCACAAAAGACGATATCTCCTGAAGAGTAGAGATACTACTTGATCTGAAAGCTGTCGATATTGCATGAGGAGCACATAGGTAAAGACTTAATAAAAAAAGGCACACCTTACAGCGCGTAAGATATGCCTTTATGAGAGTAGTATTGTAACTTACACTCTATTTACAGCAAGACTGGCATAAAGTTTCTTTTGCAAACTCTGAAAGTTTTTTCTCCATTGCTATTTCTTCGTGGAGGGAGGCTGTGAGAAGACGCAAAATTTTCTCATTTTGGTATTTATTTTCTATGATAAAGCAAAGAAATTGATAGCATGCAATTTCAAAATGTTCAACTTGCTGACCTGCATTAATTAAAGCAAAGTCATTAGCCTCTGTTTTAGCAAAATGACGTAAAAGCTCATTGCCTTCACTTAAAATGCCATTGAGCCCTTTACTTTGATCTGTAAAGTTGAGATCCGCAAGAGTTTTAAGAAGTTCTTTCGCTTGATCTCGAATGCTCGGTAAGCCTTGAACTTTACTTGCGCTTACGTTGATATCGAGAATAGTGAAAACTTCTTCCAAACGATGGATCTGCTTTTGAGTTTCTTCTCTATGATGTTGTAAAATATTTTTTAATTCAGGGGACTCAGCTGTACTCTTCAAAGTTGCTAGATTTTCGAAGATTGCTTTTTCTGCCTTGTAAAGGTGTCTAAGATTTGTTTCTAAAAGTAAATCTAAAGCATTACACTTTTCCATAAAAAATACCTCACTCTTTTTTTGGTTTGAGCAGAATAAACCTCCTTTGATAAGGAGGTTAGAAAATCCTGCAGTTATATAGTACTCCAGGAATTAATTAATGCCCATAATTATTGCCTGGTTATAAATTTAAACATTTAATAATCCAGATGTCAAAAACAGAGACTTTTTCTATTCTTCTGATAATAGCTTGTAGATGATGGAGAAAGGGGTAGTCCTAAACAAATAATGCTCGCCTACAAATAAACGGGGTGGGGCCTGGCTTGTGATTGTGTAATTTGCTTGCAAATTGCAAAATTGCAAGCCTGACCACTCTTAGAGAATCAGGAGATAAAAGAAGAGGGTGTAGAAGCAGTTTTTATTGGCGATCTTTTATAGCCTATTAATTTTCTTCATGAGTTTCTTGCAGATATCGCATCAAATGTGAACAATACCCACAATTTTTTATCTTTTTAGGGGAGTTGAGGATGACACTGCAGGTTGGTAATAGGGATACTTTTACTGCTTCAAAAGCGGTTTTAGGTAATAAGGAGACTACTTTAGGAAGTAGGGTGCGTTCTGGAATTGAAGGGCTACGCTATTATATAGATTGGACTTTTCTAAATGAGTGTAAGGGCCAGAAGGCAGAGCTATTTACAAGATATCTGAAAGATGCACCACGCCATGTATCGATACGAGAGGCCTTGAATGATGCTCGAACAGTGACCGTTAAGACCTTTCTTAAAGATGTAAAAGGCTCAGTTGATAGCCGTATTCGGAAACTCAAAAATGAGCTGCTTGCGTTTCAGCTAGGAATGGATGCGGTACTTTTCGATCTTCCTTGCAATGCTGGGTTTTTAAAGTTTGCCTCTTCTCCTCCACTTGAGCGCTACCTCTTTGAATACAATCATCAACTGCAAGTAGACCCTTTAACACAAGAGATCCAGATTTTGGCAGACGGCAAGTACATG
>JAQGPK010000036.1 GCA_028293095.1 Chlamydiia bacterium
AGTGTGGCCTCTGTTTTATCAAGGCTAAAAGTAAAGGTTTTCACCTCGAGAGCACGAGGAGATACTTCTGCATCACACTGAATCGTAAATGCTCCTTTATCCACTTTTCCAGCGCTTATGAGATGAATCGGAGATGAAAGCTCTTTTGCAAAATCAATTTTTGAATCAATCTCACATTTTGAAAATTCCAAATGTTTCCATTCACCATCCATGCAAGAGGCACGCACTGTAAGCTGTGGCTTCAGTAAATGGCCGATTCCTTGAGCTTGTATAGAAATTTTTTTAGAACCAAAGACTGTTGATCTGAGGTTTTTAAATTCGAATAGCAGACCCATTTGCTGTGTATAGCTACCCGGCGTGCTTACATCTATCGACATAACAGGTTCAAAGTGGGCTTTAAATGTTGCAGATCCTTGAGCGCTCTTTTTGAAAAACCGGGTAAAGGGAGAAATATCATACGATAGCCCTTCAATATCACCTTTTACTAAAAGCGGGGTAAAAAGGCACTCAAGATTTCCTTGAAGAGTTGTTGTGTGGATAATGCCATTTAGATTCGTAAGAGACGCTTTTGTTTTCCCATCTGTTGCCCAATTCGCATCAATATGAAAAATCTGCTGTTGAAGCCTACTGTCACAAAGTAGTGATCCCATCCAACTGCCTTCTTGTTTCATTGCAGAGAGTACGCAATGAAGATCGGTAAATTTTAGTGCATTAAAGGCAAAGAGATCGCTTGTCATGTGAAGTTGAAGGGCATTTTTATCTTTTGTAACTGTTCCTGAAAGGAGGCCTGTTGAAGAAAACAATCCATAATTTACTTTTGTAAGAGTAAATGTTGCAGACTTATCCTTTAAAATAGAACCATGGCTTTGTATCGAGACTGTTTCTTTATCCTTTGGAGTAAGTGAGCTACTGAGAGTTACCTCTACAAGAGGGGCAACATCACTTAATCCCATTTTTGCAGCCTTTAAAAAGCGCTCAATCACAGCAGGGTGGCGAGAGGAGAGGGTGGTTTTTACATAAGCCTTTTCAAACGGCGCTACTTTTGAGCTATGAGTTGTGGCTTCTATACAGGCTTTGATCTCCCTTTTTTTTGCTTTCAAATCCACTGACATAGTAGAAGTGTTGGCATGAGTTACTTGAATAAATGACTCAAGATAGGATCTCTTGGGATACCAAAAGAGCGATCCATTAGCGACAAGAACTTCTTTCTGATACTCCAGAGAACCAGAGAGCGAATGAATGAAAAGGCGTCTCTTAGGAAGATAGTCCGCAAGGCAAAAAGAGTGCAGGAGCTCTGACGCAGAAGCTTGTGCGGATGTAGTTATCGAGTGCGATTCTTCTTTGATAGGGAAAGTAACTCCGTCAATATGGAGACTCAAAAAAGCAATTCTTCCCAAAGCAATATCAAACCAAGCGGGGACTGCTCGTATGGTTTGTATGTGAATCAATTTCTTATCCCTATCAAAAACCTCAACATGATCGAGCGTGATGATAAAGGGGGGCGCTCCTCGAAGATGTGAAATTTTTACTTGATATCCACTCATTTCAGAGGCAAGCGTTTGCAGCTTCAGCTTAGCCCACTCTTGTCCTCTATTGGTACAAAGGAATCCCCAAAATAGCGCAAGCAGAAGAAGCACTGTAAAAAGGCTTTTAGCTAGTATATTTCGCATTTTTCTCTTTTTCCTTTATCTCTAAAAAGACTGGCCAATACTAAAATAGATCTGAAATGCTGGATCAATCTTACGTCGAGGATTTAGAGGACACGCTATATCGAGTCGAAGAGGACCAATCGGTGTTGCATAGCGCAGACCCGCACCTACTGATTGAAGCACACCTTTTCCAATCTCTGGTAAGTTTGCAGAGTATACATTACCTACATCGTAAAAGAGTACCCAGCCAAAGCCAGAATTTGTCCGCATACGTGCTTCAAGCGATCCAGCAAGAAGCGATCTACCTCCCACAGGCTTATTTTTATGGCCTAAAGGACTGACTGTCAAATAGCGATATCCTCTTAGAGTATTTTCAGTTCCTGAAAAAAAACGATCAGGAGTAGGAATGGTGTGTTTCGCAGCTCCGAAAATATTACCAAAATTTGCTTTGGCAGCGAGTGTCATCTTATCGCGAAAAAAAGAGTAGTAGCTAATAAGAGTTGTGGCATGCGTTACGTAACCGAACTGAGGGGCCAGAAATTGGTAGGAAGGGGTTAGTCTTGTATGCACCACTTGCCCATGGAGAGGGTCAAGCAAATTGTTAGAATTATTCCAACGTATTCCAAGAGGCAATTTTGCAAGGTAGTAGGTGGCCTTTTCTTCAATCGTTTTAGAACGTAAGCTTTCTAGTTTTCCTCCCCAAAATAAAGAGACCTTGTCATTCAAATAGCGTTCAAAGAGAAGCGATCCGCTAAGTGCTTCTTTAAAATAGGCGAGAGTATCTTGACGATCAAATTCCAAAAGCCAGATACGATCTTGGTTATAGCTTCGAAAATGGGGCTGTCTTAAACAGAGCCGTGCATTTTGAAATTTTTGCCATAATTCAGTTTGAAAAGAGAGTTTATCTCCGCGACCACGTGAATTCCGATTTTCCCATGTAGCTCGCACTCCAGGTCCTTTTGATGTTGTATAACTCACACCGGCTCCGAAACTTTTATGTTTGGCTTCCTGGAGATTGACCTCGATAGGAATTTCTGCTTTACCCTTTTCAAGGTTTTCTTTAGCGGTATCTACCTTCTCAGTAATGATAACGGATGAGAAAAGTCCACTTTTTTCGAGGTTTTGCTGCGCTTGTTCCAGTTTTTCTTGGTTATATAGCTCTCCCTCTTTCCATTGGAGATGTTTTTTTATGCGCCACGATTTTATAGAACTTTTTCCGAGAATTGTCGTCTTCCCAAAATGCACTTCAGGACCCATGTCCACATAAAAAACAATTGATACTGTATGATCTAATGCATCTGCTGTAATTTCTTTTGAAATCGACTTACAAAATGCATAGCCTTGCTTTTTCAAATCTAAAATGATGGTCTCTTCACTTTTGAGAATTTCATCTGTTCGGGCAAATTTAGGAGCAGATCTCGGACTACTCTTTCCACTTTGCACCACAGTTATCTGCTTGATTGTGTACAAAGGACCTAAATCCACCTTAAAGACTACTGTAGGACAAATAGCGCGCAAAATTGTAAAATTAGCCTCAGTATCCAAATAGCCATAGTAACGGCAAGTATCAACGATTTTTTGAAGATCACCTTCAGCACGTTTACGTAGTGCTTGATAGGAAGCGACTGGCTTTTTATTTTTTAGTTGAATCGCTTGTGAGCCCTCTTTCACGGAGGTAAGAATTTCTTGCTCAGGAATTCCTTGAATTTCTACCTTGTAATCAAGAGAGAAAAGGGTCGTATGAGTGAAAAAAATCAAGAAGAAAATAGCAATTCTCATTACAACCTCTTATAGTAGATATTCAGTATATTCCAAGTCAGAAATTCCATGGTAAGGAATTACCTATTTTAACAATTTAGTTGGATTTATTTGAAGGAAATTTATCTGTAAAATTAGAAGGAAATTACAATGACTAAACGAGTTCAAAGTGAAAAGGAATACGCATCACTACTCCAAGTAATTCCCGGCGGAGTCAACTCACCTGTTCGAGCTTTTAAAGGACTTGCTATTACTCCAATTGTTGTGGACCACGCCTTTCAAGATACCCTTGTTGATATAGACGGTGCTCAGTACGTAGACTACTGCCTTTCTTGGGGCGCCCTCATTCATGGACATGCGCATCCTCATATTCTAGAAAGCGTACAAAAAAGAATCCAGAAGGGGACCTCTTATGGATGTACAACCGAAATTGAAGGACGTCTTGCTAGAAAAATTATTTCTTTAATGCCATCATGCGAAAAGGTGCGCTTTGTATCTTCAGGCACAGAAGCTACCATGAGTGCAGTCCGTCTTGCTCGTGGCTTTACAGGTAAATCTCTTATGATTAAGTTTACAGGTGGCTACCATGGACATGCCGACCACTTTCTTGTGCAGGCAGGCTCTGGTGTGATTGGTCTTAATCAATCTGCCACCTCTGCAGGTATTCCCCAAGAGCTTCTTCACTGGACAGCGTGTCTGCCATATAACGACATTGAAGCGTTTGATCACTTTATCAGTAATGAAAAAAACGCTCAAAATCTAGCTTGCGTCATTATCGAGCCGATTGCGGCGAACATGGGATTAGTTCCGGCAGATAAGAAATTTTTAGAACATCTCAGAAAGCGCACAAAGGAACTTAACGCTCTTTTGATTTTTGATGAAGTAGTTACGGGCTTCCGTGTAGCAAAAGGTGGCGCTCAAAGCTATTATGGCGTGCAGCCCGATCTTACCTGTCTTGGAAAAATTATCGGTGGTGGCTTTCCAGCGGCGGCATTTGGTGGCAAGCAAGAGATCATGGATCATCTAGCGCCCCTTGGCTCTGTCTACCAAGCAGGCACGCTCTCTGGTAATCCTGTCGCAATGGAGGCGGGCTATCAGGCACTTTGTCTTTTAGAGACGCCACACTTTTACGAGGATCTCGAAGAAAAAACTACCTCTCTCACAGAACCACTAGTAGAGTGTATAAACAAACATGGTGTAAACGCCTGTCTACAAAGAGTAGGCTCGGCCTTTACGCTTTTTTTCGGAAGACGGTCTGTCACAAACATGCAGGAGGCAAAGCTATGCAACCTCGCGCAATTTACTGCATTTTTTATACATCTTTTTGAAAGAGGCATCTACATTCCTCCCTCTCAACATGAAGTGTGGACAGTCTCTTCCGTGCATTCAAAAAAAAATCTGGAAAAGACTCGCGACGCCTGCTTGGAGTACTTAAAAACTTGTCTGTGATTTATTAAATTTTTTCCTATAGCGTTTTTCTTGCAAAGATATTTTTGAAACACTATATCCAAGCAAGAAAGCGTATTTGGCAACTCATGGGTGGATACCCCTGCCTTATACATTTTCTAAAAGAGGGTGTATAGGGATGAAAGTGCTACTACAGATTTTGTTTTTAATGAGTGTCTTTGTACAAGCTCCTTTGGCACTTGGGGCAGAGGTACCTACACACACAAGCCATACCCTTGGTACCATAAAATCCACAATTCTTTCGAAAAATTATCGAGAACTAGGAAAGCTACTACGCCAAGAGCTAGGGAAAAAAATTTCAATCAGACAAGTGAAACAAATTGCTTATCACTCTCAGTCGATTCCTTTAAAACGTGCATTATGTGCAGCAACCACTTTACAAGCGCTACATCTTCGCGGCTTATCATATCCACAAATCCTACAACTTGCACTTTTTATAGAGGCAGAGCTTCCTTCCTATATTGAAAAAGAGAACTTCTATGTATCAAAAAGTGACACGGGCCTTGCCTGCTCCATTGAGTACGACCCCATAACCCATTATCGCTTCATTCATTTAGATGGAAAGCCTGGTTCTTACTTAGGACATGGCTGGAACAAAACAGTGACAAAGTCGATTCTTTATGACCTGCGCTACCCTGAAGTCTTAGCTCGTTGTCAAATCAGAAATCAGGAAACTGCCAGTTTTACGAGCGAATCTGAAATGTTAAAACAGTTTCAAGGAGAAAAAGGCATTGTTGCACTAAGAGCACATACAGAGTATTCAGAAAAGGGTGTTTCTTATGGCTCTATCTTCCTTACTTTATATAATTCCAACTCATTGGCCAGATCCGTTAAAAGCAAAAATATTTTTGATCTACGGCAAAAAGTGCATATTATGCATAACCTTATAAATGGGCTTGAATCCATGCATAAAAAGAATATCGTGCACCGAGATTTAAAACCTGGAAATTACCTTATTAATATTTCCAAACACAATAAAAACAAAATAAAAGCTGTTATTGCTGACTTAGGCACAGCCAAATATACATTCCAAGCACAGGGCATCTCTCCACAGGCGCGTGCTCAATATAGAGCTCCAGAGGTTGTGTTTGAAGAGCGTTTAAAAGGTAGCGACTACTTTGCAACTGATGTATTTGCTATGGGCTGCTTTTTCTATTATCTCTATTTTGAAAAAAAGCCGGAATGGCAAAATAAAGCCTATGTTGCATACGCGTGCTCTCTAGGATCGAATGAATTCAAATATCAAAAGCTTTCTAGCTTTATCAATAAATACAGGCAAAAGAGACGTCAGTATATGCCTGCTAAAGGTAAAAGAAATTGCATAGAACAGCTCATTTTACAGATGGTCGATCCCGATCCTTCAAAAAGGGGAACAGCCACTCAATTAAGAAGTATCATAGAAAGTATTGATAAATAGCAGATTTTAATTTTGCACAGCAGTTTAAAAAGGTAATTGGAAGAGCTCAAGACAAGAGTACTTAAACTCTACATGGTTACTGTAAAAGAATCAGCAAAAGAGACCATTCTTACAACAGATAGTAAAGAGGAAAAGAAAGAAGAAATAAAATAAATCCAAATAATTTTTTAAATTATTTCTATCGAAGCCGTAAAAAGAGAACTTTTTACGGCTTTTCTATTTTTTTAATTTCTGTTACTATTTTCGCCCAAATGATGAATATGACTAAAGGGTTTGAGATGAGCCAATATGAAGAGCTTGCAACATATGTGAAACAATTAGGTATTGAACAGACTAAACGACACATTTTTCTCTGCTGTGATCAAACTAAACCCAAATGCTGTAGCCTCAATGACGGAATAGAATCATGGGAATATCTGAAAGCGCGGCTGAAAGAGCTCAATCTCAGTAATTCGGGGAGTATCCAGCGTTCCAAAGTGAATTGTTTACGCGTCTGTGTACAGGGTCCAATTGCTGTCGTCTATCCTGAGGGGATTTGGTACCACTCATGCAGAAAAGATGTGCTAGAGCGCATCATTCAAGAGCACCTGATTGGCGGAAAACCAGTACAAGAATATGTCTTTGCTGGCCCAACTACCTAAACGTGGCTCTATCAACTAAAACATTTTAAATTTAGTAGATATCGTAATAAGCTATGTTAACTAATTTTTTATTGAAAAAAATTAAAAATTAGTATATAATTAATTTTTGTAAATCGACAAATGAGCATAAAGATGAAAAAGCCACTTATTGGCATTTTAGCAAATGTAAAAACAATTGAAAGCGGTCCACTTATAGGGTCTGAAAGAATCTATGTAAATCGCGATTATGTAAATTGCATACTC
>JAQGPK010000039.1 GCA_028293095.1 Chlamydiia bacterium
CAGAAGTTACCAGAACATCAACATCTTGAGTAAAAACATCTCTGGGCTCAATATTACCTACAAAAGTAAAAGAGTCTTTTTGCATACCTTTAAGTAAATGGTAGGCCTCCTGCAGCTCTTTTGTCCCTTTTTCAGATTCTACACCAATGTTTAAGAGTGCAACTTGAGCGCTTTTTTTTTTAAAACGGGAGCAAAAAAAAGCTGCTCCTACTCGCGCAAATTCTACAAGGAGCTCCGCCTTTGCAGTCACGTTACCACCAACATCCAAAACAGCCATAGGTCCATGCCTCGATGGAAATTGAGCGAGAAGTGCAGGCTTTGTTACTGATTGGAAAAGTGGTAAATGCAGAAAGGAGGCTGCAATCAAAGCTCCAGTATTGCCACAGGAGATAAAAGCATCGAGTTTCTTCTCTTTCAGAGCTTTTATACCACGTACAAGTGAGGAGTCTTTCTTCTTACGAACAGAAAGAAGCGGATGATCTTCCATCAAAATGACCTCTGAGACGATCTCATAGGTGATTCTTTCGTGAAGAGCCGCTACATATTCTTTAGAAGTAAAAAGACAAAATTGAGTATTTGGAAGATAAGACGCTGCCTGAATGACAGCGTCCATAATAAATTCAGGCTTAACATCGCCTCCCATAAGGTCGATGCCGAGACGCTGCATTTCTTGCATTAGCTTACAGCGACGATTTGTCTGCCAGCATAGTAACCGCAAGAGGAACAGACAACATGCGGAAGCTTAGAAGCTGCACAGTTAGAACATTTTGCAAAGCTCTTTGGTTTCTTTGCGTGGTGAGCTCTCTTCGAATTTTTTCTCGCATTCGAATGGCGATTACGTGGTACTGCCATAACCTAAAATTCTCCTATTTTTCTGGCTGTATAGTATACAGCTATCTTGATCAGATGTCAATAAAGGGTTGATACCCCTCACTAACTTCTTCTTTTTTAAGGTATTTTTCAACTTCACTGCGTCGAAGGCAACTACTGCCTCCGCACTGTGGATACAATGGAACTTCTAAATAAATCATCTCTCGGACAACAGCTGCCGCATCAAAAGCGCCATGCTTGATTTCATCCAAAGACTCTTCATGCACGGCATGTTTTAATTTGATCGGTAATACAAATTCATCATTACAAAATGCACAGGGGATTTTTATTTCAGTTGTAATATTCAGATCAAGTACCAAATATTCATCGACAACATAGGCTTGGCCATAAATCGTAATAGGCGCTGTTATCGTTACATCATCACTTGCTTGGACCCCAAGGCAACTAGGATCAATTGTTTCATCAATCTCTTCTATGTCACCGCCACTTTTTAAACGATCGGTATAGAGAGTAAGGGGGTGTTTTTCATGTGCCATAATTGTCTCGAGACTCTAATTAAAACAGTTATAATAGCGGATTTTTGTCTTTCTTTACACACCAAATTTATTTTTAAAATTTAATTGGCAAGAGTTGCACAAGTTCACAACCTATTTCAAAAACAACAAAAGCTATCAGGGCTAAAAAAAGCCATTTCTTCTTTAATATCTTCGCTTGTACTGCCATCAAAAGTGGAAGCAAACCTAAAAGTAGAGCTGATCCAAAGCCACCAGCAACACTTAAAGCAGCTAAAAAAATGTGAGGATAAAGAAGTGCAAAAAAGAGTGGTGGAGCAAATGTAAGTGCTAAAAGAGCCAGTTTCTTTGAAACTGTTCTCTTTTTGATACCTAAGCCATCTGCCCAAAAGTCAATGAGTGCAATACCCACCCCTAAAAAAGAGGTTGAAATAGCAAAAAAGGCAAACGCACGTCCAATTTTCCAGACAGTAGGGCTATTTGTAAAAAACTGTAGTGGATGCACAGCATCTCTTCCCTCTTGTACTGTCTCTAAAATGCCATGGGGACCCTCAACCGGTACAATTCCTAAAATCAACCACTGCCAGACAATATAAATGAAAAGCGTAATAAGAGTTCCACCAATAATGGCCGTACGGAGCGCTCGTCTATCGTAGTGCATCCAGGATGCAAGTGTGGGAATTGTCCCCTGATAGCCAAAGGCCGTAAATGCAATCGGCAAGGCAGTCCATGTAGCTGACCAATTTTGGCGCAGAAGAAATGAAGTGTTTATATTTTTAGCTCCAATTGCCACAAAGCCTATATAAGCTACAAAAAGGCCTACCATACACAATTTATTCAATGGATCAACAACTCGCTTTCCCAAAGAAATAACGCCAATAAAGAGAGTTGCAAAAAGAATGATTGCCGAAAGTTGGGAGCCATCAAAAAAATCACTTGTCAAATTTCCGCCACCTACAAAATAGGCCACAAGGAGTGAGTAAAATAAAAAGAGATAGACCACCCAAGCAAATAGCTTTCCAGTTCTGCCGAGCGTGTGCTGCGCCATGGAAAGAATATTAATATCTTCTTTATGTAAGAGTGCAAGCTCTGCAAAAAGCAGCCCCGTTGTTGCCATGAAAGCCCAGCAGATTGTCAGTACAACGAGTGAGGGGAAAAAGCCGCTTGTTCCAGTCACAACGGGTAGCCCCAACATGCCTGCGCCGATAGAGGTGCCAGCGACAATGAGAGTGCCGCTTAACGTACTTAATTTCATCCTACTCCTCCCGTTTAAAGCCTATGTAAAAAAGAGAAGATTATACCGTAATCTTCTTTAAGGTTCAAAGAAATGAGCAAACACTGCTATGATGGTGGACTATATCTGTGGTTTTTTGAGATTTTAAAGATATCTTTAACAGCCTCTTAATCAATGGATATTACAAATTAAAGGTAGAAAAGATGCAAGAAATCCTCCTCAACATCGAAACAAAAGAGATCCGTTACGCGCATCTCAAAAATGGTGAACTTCACGATCTGATTGTCGAGCGCAAGCGCGAAAGGCAAATGACCGGCAATATCTATAAAGGTCGCGTCACTAATATTTTGCATAACATTCAGTCTGCCTTTATCGACATTTCTGAAGGGGAAAATGGCTTTATTCACATCTCCGACATCATTGAGAACACCAAGAAGTTCGAAGAGATGTTCGATATGGACTTTGACCTTGACTCCGACAGCTCCTCACTCAGCGCCAAACAGGCACAAAACCTCAAAATCGATCAAGTTCTTAAAATTGATCAGCCGGTCATCGTACAGGTGGTTAAAGAGCCTATTGGAACGAAAGGGGCGCGCCTTACCTCGAAAATATCGCTACCAGGCCGCTATCTTGTTCTTCTACCAAACTCTCCTCATAGAGGCGTTTCAAGAAAGATCGAAGACCGCAATGCACGCGATCGCCTAAAGAGAATTATTAGATCCTTCGACATGCCAAAAAATATCGGGCTGATTTGCCGTACAGCCAGCCAAAATGTCACTGCAGAAATGCTCATCTCTGAAGCACACGAGCTTCTCTCTACCTGGCAGTCGATTATGGATAACTTCAATAAAATTACTGAAGCATCCCTTCTCTACGAGGAATCTGACATTATTAAGCGCGCTGTTATCACCTGCGTTGATAAAAAATTTGATCGTCTTCTTGTCGATGACTACAATGTTCACCAGACCTGCAAGCGCCTCTACACCCCCTACATGTCAGAACATCCCCTCCGTATCGAGTACTACCGCGATAAGACTCCGATGTTTGAGCGCTTTGCTGTCGAAAAAGAGATTGAGCGTAGCTTGAGACATAAAATATGGCTGACAAGTGGTGGCTATCTCTTTATTGACCAAACAGAGGCGATGCACACCATCGACGTTAACTCCGGCCGCAGCAAAAACTTCACCAAAGAAGATGTTGAAGAGACACTCGTCCGCATTAACCTTGAGGCGGCAGAAGAGATTGCAAGGCAGCTTCGCATCCGCAATGTGGGCGGTCTTATTATCTGTGATTTTATTGATATGCGCTCTCGAAAAAACCAACGCCGTGTACTTGACCACCTCAAAGACTGCATGAAGGAAGATTCGGCAAAATGCACAATTTTGGGGATGAGTGAATTTGGACTTGTTGAGATGACAAGACAGCGCAGTCGCGGAACACTCGCCCAAACCATCTTTACTAACTGCCCTTATTGCAGTGGAAGTGGCCTCATCAAAACAAATGAGACGATCTCCATCGAAATTGAACGAGAACTTAAAAAAATTATTAACGTGGGCCAACA
>JAQGPK010000057.1 GCA_028293095.1 Chlamydiia bacterium
TACCATCAATGATGCAGCAATTGGGCATCTCAGCCACTGTATAAATCTTTCAGTACTAGAGGTATCTTGCAACAGAGCTGTTACAGGCAGTACATTTGGCAGTCTTCCTGTAACACTTACTCAAATAAATTGTTTTAATTGTGCCATCAATGATGCAGCAATTGGGCATCTCAGCTGCTGTATAAACCTTTCACAACTGGATGTATCTTCCAATAGAGGTATCACGGGCCGTACATTTGGCAGTCTTTCTGTAACACTTACTCAATTAAAATGTTATGAGTGTACCATCGATGATGCAGCAATTGAGCATCTCAGCCACTGTGTAAATCTTTCAAAACTGAGTGTGTCTTCTAACCCAGATACCACAGGCAGTACATTTGGCAGTCTTCCTATAACACTTACTCAAATAAAATGTTTTAATTGTGCCATCGATGATGCAGCAATTGTGAATCTTAGCCACTGTGTAAATCTTTCAGTACTGGATGTATCTTCTAATGAAGGTATCACAGGCCGCACATTTGATAGTCTTTCTATAACGCTTATTCAAGTAAGCTGTCGAGAGTGTACTACCATCGACGATGTAGCAATTAGTGATTTTAAGGAGTCTCGTAGAAATTTAAGGGTCTATAGTTAAAGGGGCCCTATTTCTGGAGACAAAGAAGAATAGGCTCTGTTTCGCACGAGATGATTATTTTGTTTTTTAGGCAGATGTTGGAAAGGCTGAAGAAGTTACTATCGATAGATTGATCCTGTAGTTCCCATTTAAGCCCATCTGTTGTTACATGGCTTGCTTTATCACCTAGAGCAAATAGAGAGACAATCTGGCCTGGCTTGCAGAATAGCTCGTGTGTTCCAGAAATTGCAGTGATTGTTTCAGTTTCAGATTCAATATGAATACTTCCTGGTCGCTTTTTAAGTAAGAGTAGATTGCCGAGCGTATGATCGACGCGGCCATTTAAGGCTGCATAGATTGTAATGTCTGCCGCGCCTTTTTGAAAGGCAATATCTATAGCAAGTGCAAGGTCAGAGTCATCTTTATCTTTTGAAAATATTTCTTTAGGAATTGTTGCATAGTGCGATAAGCTTTGAGGATCGATTGAATCCAGATCTCCTACGATAAGCTCAGGAATAATTTTAAGGGCATGCAGATAGTGAAGGCCTCCATCTGCAGCTATGATATGCTGGTGGCGCTTGATAAGAGGGGCGAGATCTTCAATGTGAGCTACTTTGCCATTTGCGATAATGGCGAAGTGATTTTCGTGTAGAGTCATATGCGGCCAAGAAGATTTGAACTTCCACCGAGTTGCCCCGACTAGAACCTGAATCTAGCGCGTCTACCAATTTCGCCATGGCCGCAAAATCGGTTCAAATCATACCTAAAAGCGCACATTCCTTCTAGAATAAAAAAATTTTATACTTTAAAATGGTCTTTTTTAAGGTTCAATGGGAAAAGATGTCGATAATTAAAAATGTAGTCTCTTATGCGCATGAAAATGTTCTCCTAGAAGGTTTTGTGGCGACCTCTTCACAAGAGAGGCGACCTCTTGTCATTCTATGTCATGCTTGGAAAGGGCGTGATGATTTTATTATGGAAGCCGCGGCTCGTATTGCAAGCTGGGGATATGTGGGGTTTGCTCTTGATATGTATGGAAAGGGCATACTAGGTGCATCTAAAGAAGAAAGTGCAGCCTTAAAGAAGCCATTTCTGCAAGATCGAAGTCTCTTACAAAAGCGGCTACTACAAGCATATGATACGGCGTGTGCGCTGCCTTATGTAGATGCAGGACGTATTACTGTAGTCGGCTTTGGTTTTGGAGGACTATGTGCCCTTGATTTAGCAAGGAGTGGAGTACCTCTAAAGGGCGCTATTAGTGTGTATGGTCATTTTGATGCACCTCTAAATGTGACTACTACTCCAATCAAAGCCAAAGTACTCATTCTACATGGTCACGATGATGCTATTGTTCCTCTGACTGAGCTCTCTGCATTTGAACAGGAGCTCAATCAAGCCAATGTGGACTGGCAGGTAAATATCTATAGCCATACCATGCATGCCTTTATGAATCCCTCAGTCAATGATCCAGCGTTTGGTACTGTCTATAATCCGCTAGCTGCAGAACGTGGATGGATAGCTATCAAGAATTTTCTTGTAGAGTGTTAGTACTAAAAAGGAGCTATTGGCCAACAAAATCCTTTTGGTAGCGCTTGAGAGTGGTCAATCTTTTCTTTGAGTTTTGCGTGCAATCTATTTGCCTCTACCGCAATTTCTGCAATAGGGTCTTTATAGAGGAGGTTATGTAGTTGTCCCGGATCTTTTTGTAAGTTGTAGAGCTCATATTCAAAATTGCTGCCATCTTCCGAGTAATAAACAGCGTAGCTCCAGTCTCCTTCTCGGATGGCACGCATGTGTCCACCAGGTGTGTTGCTAGGTAAAAAGAAGACGTCATCATAGGTAAAAAGAATGGAGTCTTGAACGGATTCTTTCTCGCTTTTTAAAACTGGAACCATGCTGACTCCTTTTCCATATTGGGAGAAGTGAGGAACTTGTGCAAGTTCTGCAAGCGTCGGAAGAAGGTCAAGGTGACTGTAGAGGGCACTCGTTGTTTGAGGGGATGGATACATTTTCGGATTCGATACAATGAGTGGAATATGGATAGCCTCTTCATACATCGTATAAGCCTTTTCTCTCATTCCATGGGACAACCCAAGCTCACCATGATCTGCTGTTCGAATAATGATTGTATCATCTCTGAGCCCTGTAGCCTCTAACGTATCTAAAACAGCTCCAACATGTGAGTCTGCTAAAGTATTGAGATATGCATAGAACTTGACATACCCTTTTTCTTCTTCTTTATCCTTTAAAGGGGAGACGGTGTTGAATGCATCGCGTGCTTTAAGCTGAACAGATGGCTTGGTTGTGAGATCATCTTCATAGTTTGCAGGAAGATCAACGGCAATATCTATAAAATTTTCTTTTGTATAACCAGCTTTTTCAAAATGTTTAGGATAGACCCAAACATCATGAGGATTGACAAGCGAAATAAAAAGACAAAATGGTTTTCGAGTATCAGGATCAGTCGAAGCTATTTTTTTCAGATATTCGAGTGCTCCTTCTATTCCAAATCCTTCGGTCTCTTTTGGATTATTTTTAGATTGTCCATAGAGAAAGCGGCCATCATTATTTGCATAGCCTCCACCTAAAGTGGATAGACCATCAAAGATGGTACCATCAGGATTTTTGATAAACTCTTGGATTGCAGTTCCTGCATCAGGCGGATTCCAGCCAGAGAGGGTGTACTTTTTTTGAATATTTTTAATGTCTTTGGTAGTCCATGCATGGCCGCCTTTAAGAGGTGGTGTCAGATGCCATTTTCCTTTCCAAATCACCTCATAGCCAGCTTTTTCTGTCAAAAGTGTTCCGATGTCCATGAGTTCTTTTTCTGATGGTAGTCCTCCATTTGCAGGAGGTGTCAGAGGAACTTTGTTAATCGGAAAATGCTCACTTGTTGTTAAAACAGCGCGACTCGGAGTACACTCGCAAGCTGCAGTATAGGCGTGATCAAAAGATAATCCATGCTGTTTGAGGCGCATTGAAGAGGAAAGGTGTTTTTCTGCCCACCCTTTAGGCCAGTGTGTAGGGTAGCGCTCTTGATCAGTTAAAAGCACAATAATATTTGGTTTCTTCGTTGTATTTACAGGGGGAGTAGTTTGATTGTTTGTTGAACAGCTCGATACAAGCAAGAGGAGTAGAGAAGCTGCATGATAGTATCTAGAATGAAAAGCGTATGGCTGCTTAAAAGTACTCATAGTTTATCCTTCGTTCAAGCGGGAATTTCTGTAAAATATGTCTGGCTAAAGATCTGCATACCATAGGATAGATCTATTAGCAAAATATTTTTAAGATCAAGCTTAAGAGGTTGAAAAAATTTCCTCCTTTTTCTTCTCAAAAGGGCGTGCATCATAAAAGAGCTCGAGACGAACGATTAAGCTATCTTTGAATGTCATCAGTGTTGCTGCACGGAAAATCCCGATTGGAGCTGGGCAGTCCATATCGTATGCTAACATGGCCTGATCGTTGGAGCCAAATTGAGCGCGAATGGTTACCTTTGTAATCATAGAACAGAATCGCTTTGCAGCTTCAAGGACTGCCTCTTTCCCTTTCATCTCGGCCATTGGTCCTATAAACTGTACTTCAGGGTGCAGACATTTTTCCATAGTAGTAAGATCTTGGCTTCCCATCGCTTGATAGTAAGCAACTGCAGTGGCTACATTCTTTTCTGACATAGTTTCCTCAGATTGAAAATTTTTATAAATTATAGTTCCTCTGGGCTTTCACTGGAAGAGGTTTGTACCGTATTGTCGATAGAGGTTGACCTATCAGAGGAATATAAGAAATGGCCAGAAGGAAACTCTTCAAACTCTATTGCAATAAATGTAGAGAAGTTTTTTCAGGAACTTTTTAAGTCGAAACAGCTTATTATAAACGATTCCAATAACTTTATTTGTAGGTATTTCGATGCAACCTTATTTACCTCCCTATTTTATACAACAAGATAGACTAAGTAGAGTTCAGGCCGTTTTACCTCAAATTGATGCCTTATATCGAGAATGCGCTGAGAAAAACCATATTCCCGGCTTTGCTTATGGGATTATTGTTGATGGTAAATTAATCCACACAGGCTACAGCGGCATTGCAAATTTGGAGAAGAAGACTCCGGTAACAGCTCAATCTATGTTTCGCATTGCCTCAATGACCAAAAGCTTTACAGCGCTCTCTATTTTAAAGCTGCGCGATGAGAATAAATTACGATTAGACGATCCTATTTCTCTCTACTTTCCAGAAATGAAGGGACAAAAATTAATTGATGATGTGCCAGTGAGTACAATCCGTGATTTATTAACGCATGCAGCTGGTTTTCCGACAGATGATCCTTGGGCTGATAGAAAACTACATGAAACTGAAAAAGAACTTATTGCCTTAGTAAAAAGGGGTCTTTATTTCTCAACTATTCCTGGTACAACCTATGAATACAGTAATCTAGGGTATACGTTACTTGGTTCTATCATCCAAAAAGTCACCGGAGTTCCGTATGAAAAGTTCATTCTTGAGCAGATTTGCCAGCCTATTGGAATGAAGGATATCGCTTGGGAGTTTACAGAGGTTGAGCCTTCTCAATTAGCTCAAGGGTATCGGTGGCATAATGAAGCATGGAAAAAAGAGGAGATGTTGCACGATGGGATTTTTGGAGCAATGGGAGGAATGATCACCTCTATCGAATCCTTTAGCCAGTATGTTGCCCTACATCTTTCTGCTTGGCCACCGCGTACTGACTTGGACGTAGGTCCCGTTAAAAGGTGTTCCATCCGTGAAATGCAGCAGCCCTTGCGATTTGATGAGCTTCTGATCAACAAAGATACCGAGGGGAATGAACGAATAGTAACAAGTGCCTATGGATATGGCTTAAAGTGGTCTAAGGATATGAAGGGGAGAGTTACTGTAGGTCATAGTGGCGGGCTTCCTGGCTTTGGAAGTAACTGGTTGATCATGCCAGAGTATGGGGTAGGAATAGTTGGCTTTGCGAATGTTACCTATGCACCAGTCACAAAACTACATCAGGAGATTCTAGAAAAAATTGTAACAGTTGCAGAGTTACAGCCAAGACAGCTCCCAGCATCAAATATCTTAAAAGAGCGACAAAGAGAGTTGGTACAGCTCTTACCAGATTGGAATAGAGCAGAAAACAGCGGTATTTTTGCGCATAATTTTTTCTTAGACTATTCGATTGTTTCTTTAAAAAAGGAAGCCAGCGAGCTCTTTGCAAAAGCTGGAGAAATTATTAAAACGAATGAAATGGTCCCAGAAAACCAGTTGGCTGGCCATTTTGTGCTTGAATGTGAAAAGACTGATCTACGTGTACGCTTTGCGTTAACACCTGAACATATACCTTTAATCCAAGAGTACAAAATAGAAGAAATCAAAAAGCCTTAACTTTAGTTTTCATAAAAATCATGTACGGTACTGTCAAAAAATGACAGTACCGTACATGATTTTTGTTTAGTATTTTATATCTTTATCCGCATAAA
>JAQGPK010000067.1 GCA_028293095.1 Chlamydiia bacterium
TAACCAAGTTCTCTTTCACATTCTGAAAGCTCAAAGCGCTTTTAAGCTGCTCATTTTTATCTTTCAAGGAAAGCTTCTCGAACGATTCTTTTATAATCGCCCCAAGTTCGTCCTCACCATCCACCATGCGCTTCATCAAATCCAACTGATTCTTTAATGGCATAGTCCTGAACCAGTCAATTGTCTTTACATCTTCTTTCCCAGAAACTTTTCTCTCAAGATCTACGGCAATATGCTTAAGCTGATCTTCATCTATAGAGACACCCAGTTTCATTTTGAATCTGATCCATCCCAATTGAACTGCACCGCAGGGCTCGTCTTCTTTTTCTTTTATCTTCCTATCAAGATGAATCTGAAAAGCCTCCATTCCAGGCTTGCTAATATTCTCCTTAACTTGATTTTTGAATTTCTCTAAACTATTTTTATTAACTATTATTTTCTCACCATTATCAAGAGGTATTTCTGTAGTCTTGCCCAACACTTCCATGAATTTTTTAGTTATCCCAGTGTATGCTTTTACTCCTTTATGACCATCAACCACTCCTTCAAAAATTCTTCCCGTCTTAGCCTCATTTAAAAGCTTTTGCGAATCAAAAGGATCAGGAACACCAACATTTTTATCATTGCCAATAGTCATACGCACCTCTTATATCTGTTTTCATACTATTTATCTTTATATTATAAAATTATCTATATAATTGTAATAAATAATTTAATTTAAACTAAAATATATTCTTAAACTATTAATATTTAAATATTTATTCATAAATTAAGAGAATAAGTAGGTTTTATGCAAAAATGCCCTTTCTCTCATAAATACTCACACTCTCAGGTATAAAAATCTATTGGTTGATTTCTAGAAACTCAGTACAATAGACCTTACTTTTAAGGTGCATATGGAAATTTTGATTATTGGAACAGGGTATGTAGGACTTGTGACTGGCGCCTGCTTTGCAGAGATGGGCTACCATGTAACTTGTCTTGATATCAACGAAGAGAAAATCAAACAGCTTCAAGCGGGCATAATCCCTATTTTTGAACCGGGACTTGAAGAGATCGTCAAGCGTTGTAGCCAAAGCAAGCGGCTTACCTTTACAACAAGCTATAAAGAGGCCGTACCAAAAGCTACTGTCTGCATGCTCGCCGTCGACACTCCTATGTCAGAGACTGGTGAGTGCAATCTTCGCTCTATCACCGCTGCCGCTTCAAGTATTGGTGAACATCTTCAAAACTACACTGTCATCATCAATAAATCGACAGTCCCTGTTGGAACGGCCGAATTTGTACGCAAGACCATCACAAAAGCTTTAGAAAAAAGAGAAGTTTCGATTCCTTTTGACGTTGTCTCTAATCCAGAGTTTTTGAAAGAGGGCTCTGCGGTTGCCGACTTTATGAGGCCAGATCGCGTGATCGTCGGCTGTGACAATGAAAAGGCCGCAGCTCTTATGCATGACCTCTACAAGCCCTTTATGCTAAGTCAAGAGCGGCTCTACTTTATGGATATCGCCTCAGCTGAAATGACCAAGTATGCAGCGAACGCTATGCTTGCAACGCGTATCTCCTTCATGAACTCCCTCTCGCTTCTCTGCGAAAAAACAGGCGCTGACATCACAGAGGTCAGGCGCGGTATTGGCTCTGATAAACGAATTGGCCTTGCTTTCCTTTGGGCAGGCGCAGGCTTTGGTGGCTCCTGCTTTCCAAAAGATCTTCAAGCACTGCAATCCATGATCCGATCCAACGATCTCGACTCCTCTCTTATCGACGCTGTCATCAAAATAAACGCACGTCAAAAAGAGCTCCTTTTTGAAAAAATTCAAAGCTATTTTGAAGACCATGGCGGCCTTAGAGGGAAAACAATTGGTATTTTGGGACTTTCCTTTAAACCCGACACTGATGATATGCGAGAGGCTGCATCACTTGTACTCATTACACGGCTCCTGCAGCATGGTGCACATGTGCGCCTCTTTGATCCGGTTGCGATGCCAAATGCAAAAAAACTCATTCCAGAGAGCTCTCAAGTAACCTGGTGTGAAAATGAGCAGGAAGTCGCAAAAGGCGCAGATGCCCTTGCTCTTGTCACCGAGTGGAAACAGTTCCGTCTGATCGACTACAAAGCACTGTTACAAGAGATGCAGGGCAATAGCTTTTTCGATGGCCGTAATCAGTATGACCCTGAAATGATGGCAAAAACAGGCTTTGACTACATCAGCATAGGACGTGCCCCTGCCTACCATGCACTCTATAATGAATTTAAGTGGATCGAAAAAAATGTGACAGCCGATGCCTAAAAGCCGTCTTGGATGCACTGCTACCTTTATTGTTGCTATGCTTCTTGCGCTTATCATCCCTTCATTCATGGCAACTATTAAAATTAACTTTTTTGTCCCCCCTCTTGTGATCGCCTTTTATTTTGTCTCACTTCCAACTGCTGCATGGCTCTCTCTACTCTTTGGCTTGATTTTAGATGGTGTGCAGCTACTACCCCGTTTTGGCTTTTTAGGTTCATCCTATCTCATCACCTGCCTGATTTTGTACCAGTGGCGGCTCTATTTTTTTAAAGATGCTTTTTCGACAGTGCCAATCATGACCTATCTTTTTTCCTTCATCTGCACCCTTGTACAAGCCCTGAGCGCTCATCTTTTTGATCTGCCATCTTTTTCTCTTACGATTCATTGGTTTGTCAGCGATGTACTGATCATGCCACTTTTAGATGCAGCGTATGCACTTTCTGTTTTTTCTCTTCCCCACTTCGTCTATAGGCAGTATTATAAAACTAAAAACCGGTATAAAAATAGACATGCTCATTGATAGTCATACAATCGCTCGTGAGATTCACGAGGAGGTAAAAAAAACTATAGACTCTCTCAAATACCTTCCTCGAAAGCCATGCCTTGCTGCAGTCCTTGCGACGAAACACCCTGCCTCACAAACATATGTTGCACGTAAAGTTAAAGCGTGCCATGAAGTTGGTATTGAATCCAAAGTCTTTCATATTGAACCTACAAGTACAAAAGAGCTCCTCAACTTTATTGATACGCTGAATAACGATCCATCTATCGATGGAATTTTAATCCAGCTGCCACTACCACCCCACATCAAACTTCTTGACGTGCTTATGCATGTCGATCCTTCAAAAGATGTCGATGGCTTTCATCCCTTAAATGCTGGTAAAGTTTTGCTACAAGACCCTTCTGCCTTCTATCCATGTACTCCTCTTGGCATTAAAGTTCTGTTAGAGCGTAAATCAATCGATGTATATGGCAAACATGTCGTCATTATCGGGAGAAGCAATCTTGTTGGTAAGCCCCTTGCGACAATCCTCATGCAGGATGCGCCAGGATGCAATGCATCAGTCACTGTTACCCATAACAAAACACGCAACCTGCAAGAAATTACTAAAACGGCAGACATCTTAGTTGTCGCTATTGGCAAGCCTCTTTACATAGGCCCAGACATGATAAAAGATGGGGCTGTCGTTGTAGATGTTGGTATCAATAAAATCGAAGATGCCTCCAAGAAGAGTGGGTATAGAATTGTTGGGGATGTTGACTTTGATGCAGTACGAAAAAAATGCTCTGCAATCACGCCAGTGCCAGGAGGTGTAGGCCCGATGACGATTGCGATGCTTCTTAAAAACACTCTCAAAAGCTATCTTCTACACAATAATATCCATAATATCCATGAATAAGCTTCTTCTACTCCTTCTCTGCTCTTTTTCCACCGTTGGCTGTCAAAAAAGCGAAACGCAGCGCAAAACTGCAAGCCGAAGTGAAGTTTCAAGCTTTCAAGGAATTGCTATGACAGTCCCTTATCGTATCGAAATTGGCAAAAACCTCTCAACCACAAAGCAGGCTGAAGTACAAAACACAATTGATGCCACCTTTAATGAAATCGACAGGGTCTATAACAAGTGGAATAAAAACTCAGAGCTTTCCAAACTCAATAGACTTCCTGCCAATCAACCAGAAAGCATCTCTAATGAACTTGCACACTTTTTAAGACGCTGCGACTACTTTGTAAAGCTAAGTAAAGGAAAATTTGACCCTACAATTGAGGCGTTGCAACAAGTGTGGAAAGATCATTTAGAAAAAGGAACACTCCCTTCTGAAAACGAAATCAAAATAGCACAAGCAACTGTTGGCTGGGATACTATTACTTTAAAAAATAATGTCTTTACCAAAAAGCACTCCGCTACAGCACTTGATCTTGGCGGCATTGCCAAAGGATATACCGTTGACCTTATGGTAGAGCGCCTCCAAAAGATGGGCTACAATAGTGTATTTGTAGAATGGGGTGGAGAAATACGCGCAAGCGGCAAACATCCACAGGGGAGAAGCTGGGCGGTTTATATCTCAAATCTGGAAGATCTCAACCCTGAACATGCCCTTGCCTACGTCCCATTGACAAATCAAGCCATTGCAACAAGTGGTGACTATTTACAAAACTGGATAGTAGACGGGACGACCTACTTTCACGTATTCGACCCTCAAACTGGCAAGCCGCTTGCTCTCACTGATACCTCCATCGCAAGTGCAAGCTGCCTAGCAAATGACTGCATGACGGCAGATGCACTAGCTACCATGCTGGTGATGTGTAAAACCCTTGATGAAGCAAAGGCTCTCGCGACAGAGCTTCAAACAGAGATTCCTGGAACAGTCTTCTGGCTGATGTCTCGAAAAAAGAACGATAAATAGGACACTGGGCTTGTTATTGTATGGTTGCTTGTAAATTGCAACCTGACCCCTTTTACTGACTACCTTGAGTAAGAGCTGTAACTACTTTGAAGAACCACTCGTAAATATTCTTCAAATATAGGGAAAGATTCGTTTGCATCTGAGGTGGCGTTAGATTCAATCTTTGTAATGG
Organism: Chlamydiia bacterium; assembly: GCA_028293095.1. GTDB lineage: Bacteria > Chlamydiota > Chlamydiia > Chlamydiales > FEN-1388 > JAHFTM01. Next base: position 4,867 of record JAQGPK010000067.1, read on the forward strand.
TCCATGTAATCGTAGCATTGTATTTCGAATCTCAACAACTTGAGTGCTTTTGGGTTGTGGCCTTAAGAGAAATAGAAACTGCCTAATAAAAAATAGAGGAGCCTTTATGAATGGGATAAAAAAGACGGGAAATTACAACCACTCAGATGTAGGCGGTCAAGGCCCCATAAACACTGATAAGACAAAGCAGCAGCCTCCTTCTGATGATGAGATACTCAATGCAATGAAAGAAGAAGTCAAAGAAGTAATCAAAGATACTCTAGAAAAACCACTACCCGCTCCTACAAAAGAGCAAGAAAAGGGTATACGTAGAAGAAATAGTCTCTAAGAGATCAGCCTCGATTGTATTGGAGTCAGGCTTACAATTGATTACTTGATGGTTTTATTGAACAAAGCTTGTATTTTTTCTTTTGTAAGAACCATAGGAGTCTCCATTGGTTCAGTCATAATAACCGCGTTTTTTCGAATTTTTTTAAAACCAAGTTTCTTATAAAATGGTTTTGCAATCGCAACTACCTCTGCATAAATTCCATCTTTATTTATTTTTAAGCACTCTAAAGCAAGGTGATGTATTAAAGTGGTCGCTGCCTTTTCCACCCTCTCATATTCATAGCCATTTATAGAGGAGCGAATGTTATGGGGATGAGTCACAATGTGAGCGAGCTTTAAGTAGTCTCTCACATACTCCGGATTACTAAAAAGAGGTCCCTCTTTCTTAGTCAAAGCGATGGCTTGGATTCTTTGCTCATCATCTTTAACTACGAGCAGCCGATCGAAAATTTCACTGCATTGTAATGGCTGCTCTAGACACTCAGCAATAAGTCTAGAGATCAAGCTTCCCTTCTCAAAGTGTGCTGCTTTGCCTGGATCGTTTACTAACGCCTCTTTATGTTTTTCTGCGGCTTCTTTTTGCCAACCACGCGCTAGCTTGGCAAAAAAAGGGTATTGATCGTGTTGCAGCTCCTCAATTTTTAAAGGACGAATGAAAAGGGGATCTTTAAAAGAAAAAGAAGCGCTCTTTACAGTAAGTCCAATAAGTGCACAAGGTGACAACAAAATCAACCAAGCGATTTGCTTGATAAGATCTACTACTGAACAGTAAAACCCATGTCTTAGTACATCATCAATACTCTTTCCATTCTCACTTGCACTATCTTTAATAAGTTTTATTTTATAAGAAAAAGGAGTTGTATTGACCCATTGCGTTGCAAATTTTTTACCAGTAAAGCAAACTAAATTTGAAACACCATCCACATTTCTTATCTGCAATTGACTCACTTGATCTGCCGTCAAGTTCACTTCAGGGCACTCTCTCGTTGGCAATAAAGCCTTTAACTGAACCGTATAGGCTCTTTC
>JAQGPK010000074.1 GCA_028293095.1 Chlamydiia bacterium
AGTTGTTGCGCTCTTTTGGGCATTTGCCACAGATACTACAGAAGCAAGCTCCGCTAAAAAGGGCTTTCCACTTGTTGTCGCCATTGGTCAAATGGGTGGGATCATCTGTCCCTTTACAATTGGCGGACTGCCACACCGCCTTCAGCTTACAACAGACTCCCTCTCTATCACTATCCTAGGCGTACTTACTCTATTAATCATCCCGCTTTTTCGCTATTTTATGAGAACCACTCCAAAGCATCTACTTACTTCCTTTCATGGAGAAAATGAAAAACGAGAAGAAAAAAAACAAGAACCAGGATTTTTTGAAGGCTTTAAACTCCTGATCAAACATCGTTATTTGATGGGCATCTTTACTGCCAATTTTATCTATGAGCTTATCGTGACTATTTTTGATTTTAACTTTAAGGTTGCAGCTGCGGCGCACTATTCTGGAGTTGCTTTAAGTAACTACCTGAGTATCTACGGTTCAAGCGTCAATACTATTTCGCTACTCTGTCTACTCCTTGGCATCAGCAATGTCACTCGTTTTCTTGGTGTTGGGGTTGCTTTGGCTGCCATGCCTCTCATTGTAGGCTGTGCCCTCTTTAGCTTTTTGACAATGAATAACATCACTTTTCTGTTTGCCTTAATGGTCGGCTCTAAAGCCATTAACTACGCTCTCAATGGGCCCGCTCTCAAGCAGCTTTATATTCCAACAACGCCTGATGTACGCTTTAAAGCACAGGCGTGGATCGAAACTTTTGGATCACGTGCTTCAAAAGAGGCAGGTTCTCTCTTTAATATGCTCTTGAAACCACTGCAATCAACTTTTGGAATAGCTTTTGGACGCACCTACTACTTAGCACTGAGTGGAGTAATCGGCTTCCCTCTACTTGCTGTATGGTTTTTTACAGCCCTTTTTTTAAGTAGAACATTTCATAAGGCCATCGATAACAAAGAGATCGTTTGCTAAAAGGATTAGCTCTCTTTTGAACGAATAAGCTGCAGTTTTTCTTCTCGACTCATCTTCTTAATGGCACTCTCTCTTTGAGTTGCCATGGAGCGGTTGGGGTGTGATTCTTGATAGAGAATTTTCTCAGGCTCTGAAAATCGAAAAAAGCGAGCCCCTTTTCCACCTTTTTGATGTGCAGCAAAGCGCTTTGCTAGGTTGTTGGTTATACCGGTATAGAGCTTACCCGATTTTGCCTGGATAATATAGACTCTCCAATCGTCACTTTTTTCCACCATTTGGCCGTGTACCTGTTCTTTTCCTTAAAAATATACCTTATACCACCTTCCCATTAAAAATCCTTTTCCGATAAATTAAAAATATTCTTTACATCATTTATTCAATTTACTATTTAAAGACCTATATGAAAAAAATGATTATTTAAAAATTTAAAGGAGAACATGAAAAATAGGAAACTCTACTCATCTATTTTTTCAATTTTTACGCTGTTTTTCACAACTTCTTTATGTGCCGAAATAACAGAGCAAACGCAGCGCAGCATCTCTGCAGAGTTAAAGGCCAAAAAATATGACCAACTGGGTATGTTTTTAAAAAACAAAATAGATCACACAGACGCAGATCTTGCCATCCTCAAAGAGCTTGCTCTTCAACAGCACGCCAACGCACTTGTCCGAGCAATCGATGCAACGGTTGCTTTTAAAGAAAAAAGAAGTGGCCTCGGCATTTCAACAGGATCTTTTCTCCAGACAGCTCTTTTTATAGAGACAAGCCTTCCTCGCTATACCTCTCATAATCGAACCTACCTGACACGAAGAGAAACAGGACTTTCTCACAATATAGAATATGATCCTCATACGCACTCTGCTTTTATTGTCATTAATGGTGTGCGCTCTGCATATCTTGGTAAGGGGGCAAGAAAAACAGTATACAAGTCGGTACTCTACAATCCAACACAGCCTCAAATTGTGGCACGTGCAGAGCAACAAGGAAAAATGGATCGCGAACTCAAAATCTCAAGACGTCTTCGAGGGGCAAAAGGTGTTTGCTCTATGAAAGGTTTTGGAGAGCATAAAAAAAAGGGCAGACAATGCACCACCATTTACACAAAACTTTATAATTCTGGAAGTTTAAAATCTGCATTTTTAAATAACGAACATTTTAGTTTATTTGAGAAAATGAAAATTGCCTTGGGCATTTTAGAAGGATTAGAATCAATGCACAAACGAGGCATTATCCATCGAGATCTCGCTGCCCAAAATGTTTTCCTCAATATCCCTACAGGCAATTCAGGAAACCGTATGATTGAGGCAGTCGTTGCCGATTTCGGCTGGTCAAACTATGTCAGCAAAAACTCCCATGAAAAAGCGCAAGCAAATATAAAAAATTCAGCGCCTGAAGGCATTTTTTATCAAAAATTAAAAGGCTCTGACTATTTTGCAACTGATATCTATGCAGCTGGTTTAGTCCTTTATCACTTGCAGTATGAAAAAAAAGCTTCTTGGAAAGAAAACTATAATACCAGCGGCTCTCCTAAATCTAACTATAAAAAGCTCGTGCATACTGTAAAGCGTGATATTCAATCAAAGCAGCAAAAATTAAGCCGCGTAAAAGTAGCCGGCAAGAATGCCATTAAAAAAAACTTTGAACAGCTTATTTTACGCATGATCAGTATCAATCCAAAACGACGAGGAAGTGCACCACAGCTTCGAGCCCAAGTAGAGCGTCTTCTTATCAAATGGACGATCCTCGAACAAGAAGAGATGAATCAGACGCAACAAGAAATTTGATCAGGAATTAAGGAAAAATATTGATGAAGCTCTATTATCTTTTTATGGTAACTCTTTGTGCTTCATCCTATTTATTAGGAGACATCGATCCCCGCACTATCCTCAAACAGCAACAGCTAGAACAGTTCTTTGAGGAAAACATTTCTATCCCCCTTGCTAGTGATGAAAGCAAAGAATGGGATCTTGGATTCATGCAAGTGCAATCTACTAGACAAGCTATGTTTCATTGGATATCCCCCGAAGAAAATATCAATCAATGGTCTGCCTTAGTTCAGATTGAATACTTTCCTTACCAGCCGCAAGAAAAAAAACATCTTTCAGCCGCAAGCTTCACAACGACCTTTCTTCATTCAATTAAAAAGCAATTTCCAACGGTACGATCAAATTTTATTTCCAAGAAAAATGGTGATATTCTCTTTGAATGGACACTTCCTCAAGCCGTAGGAAAACAACTAGCGCAACAGGAAATTGTCAGAGTTTTGACAACGGAAGAAGGACTTTATCGTCTTGCGTACACAAAAAAGGGCGCCGCAATGAGCCCGGAACTACGAGCTCACTGGAAAGAACTTCTATCAACTGCAAAAGTAGAGATGGCTAATTAAGGTTTTACAACCTGTGTCTCTTTTACATGATTCAGAAAAGCTCGTAGACCTCGTGGTCTTTGACGATTTCTTAATAGCCCAATATAGTAATGCGTTGAATGGTGCATCAAGTAATAGTCTATAATTCCTTCATGGCCTATAAAATGATGAAATGCATTGCCTGATTTTTCTGTTCCAGCCAATTTGCCATATTGCGCCACGTCGACAACACAAAAATTGAACCCTAAAAGCTGAGCAAGGGCCTCCACCTCTACGTGATCTCCATACTCCGGAACTTCCATATTCATCATTTTCTGTAGATAGCCATCTAACGTTTGTCTAGAAAGAGCAACTACAGAGGCAAATACCTCATTTTTGGATGATCGATGGTACTCACAAACAAGCTCTCGTAAAAAAGCAACCAGCTTATCTGAAACTATCTTATCCCCTACAATCTCATCGAAAAATTGTCCCGTCGTTACTGCCTTTTCAAATATCTGCTTAAAAAACTGAAACTTTTCTGTTAAGGATGGCTTTGAAAATGCAGCTACCTTATCCTCTAACCGCCGTAGACCTTTAGCTCGTTGTGAAAAGGGCAGTGTTAAGAGATGCTCTAATAAAAAGGAAAGAGTAGAGCGAAAAAGACAATGACCATCTGCGCGAATTGACCGCATTTCGAATGCGCTATCTAATTTCTCAAGGCCTGTTCGAATAAAACCTGCAGAATGAGTTTCAGCTTCTTCCTGTAAAGAATTTATAGGACCAATCAGAGGCTTTGTTACAGGAGCTGTTGCCTCTACATGTGCCATCGTGACTCTTTCATAAAGCCCTTCAAATGTAGCAAAAAACTCATGACCCTTTTTAGACTGACCTGGCTGATTCCATAAAGTACGAATTTCTATTTCAAGTGTCGAAAGAAAAAGCATGGTAATTTCGACTGCTTTTCCCTCATCAACAGCCTGACGTATGACGCGAAGTTTTTCAGCGATTGCATCCGCTTCTATACTTTTCGTTACCTCGGCTGGTTTTTCAGATGACTCAGCCATTGCTTGAGCAAACAAATTTCTGATTAATTGTGCCGAAGCATCGCCTTGAAATAAGTCATCACTAGGTAATCCAGGTGAGGCTGCGTTGAAAATGTCGAACAACTCTTGGTCTTGCGGATCCCACTCTTCCCCTGGAAAATTTAAATTATTATCAATACCATTCATAATTACTCCATATTATTATAAAGGAATAATTATAAATTAAATGAATATTAATTTCAATTGCATTAATTTTATTTCTTTAAACGCGGACACCTTTAGTACAAGCAAAAGCAAACAGGGCTGCAGAAGCAGCCCTCAAAACTGGTTAAAAATCACCTCTACAAAGATACTTTCTTTACAGGGTGTAATAAGCTGCAGGGAGTGCAAATCGCACTCTTTTTATTTCCGCATCCACTTCCTCATTCTCTTTGAAAGCACCTGAAATTTTGAGCTTTTCAAGGCGCGCTATTTCACTCGTGCGCCACTTTGCAATACCCGCAGCGATTTCTTTCCCTAATATATTCGGATGGTTGAGCTCTGTTTTGCGGTAATCAAAAAAATCACTCAAATTCTTAATATGAGGCTCCTGTTGATTATTTTTCTCAAAAACTGCCGCATCAACAATAGTTGCACCAAGCGCTAGTAAAAAGAAATTTAAAAAGACGCCAACTACCACTCTCACAATTTTTACAACAATTTCTGGCAAATAGAGAGCTATTTTCTCAATTTTTTTCTCAACGAGTGAAGGAGTCAGGAAATGCCATGCAAGTTTTGCTGTGGGCAGCTTGATATGGGCAATTGCTGCGATCTTTGCCACATACAACGTACAGTTTCGATGAAATAGCTGAAATACAAGTTTATCGTTACGTTTATCAGTTTCAAGCATCTTTTTCATTTGAAGAAAATGCTCTTTTGTAATCGCAACAGGAATTTTAAAGATATCTGTAGGCCAAAACTCACTCACATCCGGTTGCATTAAATAGCCTTTTTTCAAGCGAAGAGGAAATTTATAATTATCTCTCCAGTCTCTTTTCGAAGGCCGATACAGTCCTACACTGTAAATATCTCCCTCTGGTGTTTTCAAACGGATCCAGGTATGGTCACCAGTTTTATTTGGATTGTCAGTACAGCAGACGCAGTATTCGAAAATGTACTGATGATCCCATGTCGCAGGGTCTCCTTTTTTATAGGGCTGCAGCTCACTCCACTCATACATGTTTTTATTCTGGAGTCCTTTTGAACCATACATCCAGCGTTGTAACGGCTTACTTGAAGGAGCCTCCGCAATCATTCCTTTT
>JAQGPK010000034.1 GCA_028293095.1 Chlamydiia bacterium
ATTTTCTGAGACACGTTTTAAAAAAGTAGAACGTGTATAGGACGAGTAGTGAAGGTCACTGATTTGAACAATCGTGAGTCCATTGAGCTCTTTGGGGAGCATCGTAATTGGTAAGGTGTGGTTGGAATTGACAAGAATATTAGGTTCGATAAAACGGGGCCAAATGCCAATAATAGAGGCAATACACCAAAGATCCCAGAGCCGTTCCATAAAGTGAGGTGAGTTTCTAAAGGAAAAGTGTAGTGACACAGGCTTCTCGAAAAATATAGGCGATTTTAGAAAGCGAAAAAATTTAGAAAAACCCTTTTTAGGGAAGCATTACACTTCCCTAAAAGGGAGAGGACACTAAGTAAGCGTCAGCTGTCTATGCTGCATCTTTAAGATGAACGTTGACTTTCTTCGTCATTTGGAACATGTCGATTTTTGTTTTGCCGCCAAGAACTTCAGCAAGCTTTGCATCTGGATTGATGAAACGCTTAGCTTCTGGATCTTGAAGCTTGTGCTTCTTGATGTAGTCCCAAAGCTTTTTTGTCACTTCAGTGCGTGGCATTGGTCCTGCGCCTACAACTTCAGCAAGAGCTTTGCTTACTTGTACAGGTCTCATTAGTGCTGATGGTTTTTTCTCTTTTTCTTTTACCATGTTCAACTCCTTTGGTTTGTGTGCTTAATTTTGTTAAAAAAATATCTAATAACTCTACTGTAACTTTTCTGCTCTATGAGCATAACAGGCTTTTGTATCTGGTAACAGCGTTTCTCGTCAACCTGAAATCGTTATATCTTTTCTTGAAGTAGGATTATATAGGCAGATGAGATTAGTGGAAACAGATCTTCCTTCTATGATACTCTCTCTCTTTTGTTAGAAGGAGAGTCCATGGAGCAAGAAAGAAGAGAAGAACAGATGCAAAAAATTGATCAGTTGATTGAAAAAACTTCTTATCTTTTGAAGGGGATACAACAAAAAGGTACACTTGATGAGCGACTTTCATTTCTCAGAAAAAGTGTAAATGTTCCTCAAATTCCGTTTCTAGAAAGCTATATAGAGGCATCCTCGCTTGATGTGCAGTATCTGCTTTTTTCTCTTTTTGCAATTGGCCAAGCACCCGTTATATTTGATGGAGCTGATACTCGTTCAAATAAAGAGAGGCTACTCGATGAGATTGTTCGTACACTCCATGCGCTTGAAGTATTTTATGCGCCTCTTGGTGGAATTATTGGCTACCAGCTAAAAGTTTTAGAGCTCATGCGTGATGCTTTCACAGGAAGTAACTCTTCTGAAGAATTTGCTTGCTTTCCGCCTCCTGTATGTGATGTGAGACAAGAAAATAGTGAAATTCAAAAATTGATTATTTCTGGAATCTTAGCTTTAGATCAAATAGGAGAGCTCTATGCCGTTGGTGGTGCTGGAGATCGTTTAAATTTGATTGAGGATAAGACGAGAAGGCTGCTGCCTGCAGCTAATTTGCGCTTTTTAGGTCGTACGCTTCTTGAAGGGCTTGTTCGAGATTTAGAGGCTAGAGAGTATCTCTACTACAAATTTTTTCACAAAGTACTCAAAACGCCAATCGTTCTAATGACCTCTGAAGAAAAAATGAACGATAAAGAAATTTTTTCTATTTTGGAGCAAGCGAACTGGTTTGGTCGAGGGCGCGAGAATTTTTTACAGTTTGTGCAGCCACTGACGCCGGTTGTCACAATTGATGGAGATTGGGCAGTAAGTGCTCCTTTAGAGCTTTTCTTAAAACCTGGTGGCCATGGAGTCATTTGGAAACTTGCCTCAGATAAGGGAGTTTTTGAGTGGCTTGAAAAAGGGCAGCGCTCTTGCCTGATTGTGCGTCAAATTAATAATCCTCTTGCAGGGTTAGATTATGGACTTTTAGCGCTTTCAGGCTATGCGGTAGAGCATAACATGGCCTTTGGATTTGCTTCCTGTCCTCGGCGGCCAGACGCTGCAGAAGGGATGAACGTACTCAAGAAAACAAAGACCAAATCGATGATTACCAATCTTGAGTATACTGAATTTTCTAAAAGCGCTCATAAATCCTTAAAAATTGAGCTTTTCCCTGCCAATACAAATATTTTATTTGCACGCATTCAGGATATAAAGGAGGCGGTTCTCTGCTTGCCAATCCCTGGGATGATTGTCAATATGAAGCTGCCTGTACAGACCATGAAGCATAAAAAGATAGTTGAGCGTCAAGGAGCGCGATTGGAGTCGACAATGCAAAATATTGCCGATGCGCTCAATGAGACCAATACCTTCATTACTTTGAATGAGAGAGCAAAAACGATATCGGTCACAAAAAATACCTATGATAGTAAGAATGGTGGTAAAATTAGTGATACCCCAGAGGGGGCTTTTTATGACCTCTTGCTTGCAAATAGAGGCCTTCTCGTTGATCGTTGTGATTGTAGAGTTGCTGAGTTGAATGCGCCAGATGAGTATATCAAGCAGGGACCTTCGGTTCTCTTTCTCTATCATCCAGCATTAGGGCCTCTTTATTCTGTCATTGCAGAGAAGATCAGGCATTGCAGGCTTTACGAGAGCTCGGAACTTCTGCTAGAGA
>JAQGPK010000122.1 GCA_028293095.1 Chlamydiia bacterium
AAAATTCTGATAGCCATCAGGATTTTGTGCTGTCGCATACCATGACTCTGGAATCACCCGTATACCAAAAATTTCACCAAAGCCAAAAAGTTCTCGAATAAACCCAATAATAAAAAGAATAATCGCATAGCCAAACCCTGCGCCAAGGCCATCGAGAAGAGCAGGGAGAGGAGAGACATTCTTCGCCATTCCTTCAGTTCTTCCCATGACGATACAGTTTGTAATAATCAGACCTGTATAGACCGATAGTACTTTAGAGACAGAAAAGAAATAGGCTTGCAAAAACTGATCAATGATGATGACAAAAAGAGAAATGATGGCAAGCTGCGTGATCATACGCACACTATCAGGCGTCACTTTACGAAATACAGACACTAAAAATGAGCTAAAACCAGTCACAAATGTCACTGAAAGACCCATAGTGATTGCGATCGAGAGGCGATTGGTGACTCCAAGCGCGGAACAAATCCCTAAAATAGCTACAAGAACTTGATTTTGGTTAAGAAGCTGATCTGTAAAATATCCCCTAACAGGTACTTGCTGCGCCATAATTATTTATTTCCTTTTGTCGCAGATTCATGAAGATGTATAAAAAATGGACGATATGGTGTCAGTGTATCTTTGTATGCTTTTGTCACACCATTACCGGTCAAAGTAGCACCAGCCATCCCATCGACTGCGCTCATTGCTTTTGGAGAACTTCCAATCACCTCAGATACTTTACCTCGAACAACAGTGATGCCAATTGAACTTTTTTGAAAATCTGTTTTCCCTGAAGAGTCTGCCTGAAAAACCTTCTTACCCGGAAAGAGGCTCTGCCAAGGAGCTTCGGCGATATTAGCACCAAGTCCGGGAGTTTCTTTCTGCTCATACCAGGAGATTCCAATAATTGTCTCGCCATCAGGCTCTATAGCAATATATCCATAGATGTAATCCCAAAGGCCAAAACCAGAAACTGGAATAATATATCCATCAGGTGTATGAGAGCCTTTATCATCAAGTTTATGATTTGGCAAAACCTCATACATTACTTTCAAAGGAAGAGTGGCATACCCTTTCTTTTTATTCGTAGCTAAATACTCATCAATATTTACCTTTTCTTGTTCAAAGGTATGAAGAGTCCCTTGATCATCAATAAGAAATGGTTTTATACGAGCACGCACGAGATCTAAAATCTGTCCTTTCGTAGGGTGATCGATTGCACTTCCAGGAGCTAACATACCATTTCCAATATACTTGGCTGGAATGTAGGAGCCATTCTCTTTGATTTGAAAACTGTTAATTTGACTATTGTAAATACGAGCAGCGACTAACATCTCTTTACTTCTATCAAATTCTTTAGCCTCTTCTTGCGGCACGCGGAGAGCTGCTGCAAGGACCGATAGAATAAAAGCGCAAATAAAGCTCAAGACAATCATAAAAATGATTGTATCTTTATCAGAAAAAGAGCGGCTATTTGATGCCATACACCCTCCTTCTATAACTTGCAGCGACATAATGATCGATCAGTGGGGCAAATACATTACCGGCTAAAATAGCCAGCATCACGCCTTCTGGATAGGCCGGATTAATGGCTCGTATAAAAATGGCAATCATTCCGATTAAAAATCCATACACCCATTTAGAAAGCTTAATGGATGCAGATGACACAGGATCTGTTGCCATAAAGACAACTCCAAAGGCAAGTCCACCTAGAAGTAAATGTTTATAGGCGGGGAAAGCTAAAATGGCAGGGTTCCACGCTCCCCCATCAACACCCGTATTACATGCAATGAGCTGAAATGCTAAAGCTGTGCAATAAGCTCCTAAAACCATACCTACCATGGTTCTCCACGCGCCAACACGAGTATACACCAGAAAAAGAGCTCCTAAAAGGCACGCAAACACGGATATCTCTCCAAATGATCCAAGTTTGTTTCCAAAAAAGAAATTCCAATCTGTTTGTATGCCCTGCTCATACTGCAGACCTGCAAAACGATAGGCATTATCATAGTTATCAGGAGATAAACCAAGACCACCTGCATCAATAGAGGATGTGACAAAATCCTTTAATTGCTCTGGTACTAAACTCCCTAAAGAAGTTTGCGCATTTGATATTGAGGACCATTTCTCAAACTGCTTTTGAATAACGGGCATGGTGGAAATATCTTGCGCTACATCTTTTAGATTCGTAGCAATCGCGTCAACATGCACGCGTTTTATCTCAAGACCCATATTAAATTTAGCAAGAGGTGTCGCTTGCGTGTACCCATCGAGTGGCCCAAGCCCTGCTTCATGATTCATGGCAATCAAACTTTCACGAATGGTTGTGGGGTTTGTTCCGACCCATACGTCTCCCGACATCTGCCCTGGAAAGGTAAAAAAGACAAAAGCTCGACAGCAAAGAGCTGGATTCATGATATTCATACCAGTCCCGCCAAAGAGCTCTTTAGAAAGAATTACACCCGCTGCTACACCAACAGCTGCCATCCAATAGGGAATGGTAGGAGGTAAAATAAGAGCGTAGAGAATTCCAGTAACTAAAAATCCTTCTGCAATTTCATGATTGCGAACACATGCAAAAATCCCTTCACAAAGACCACCAACGGCATAAGAGATAACCACAATTGGAAAAAATGCCATTGCGCCAAGTTTTAAAATTGTAAGATAGCGAGAATCTTTCAGAGCAAAATGCACATAGTCTGAAAGTGAATGACAGCTTGCGATGAATTCATTCATCAGCTTGTAATTGCCACTCGCATAGACAAACTTCTGTATTCCTGCATTCCAAATAGCCATCAAGATGCAAGGAAGAAGAGCAAAAAAAACAATGATCATCCAGCGCTTCAGATCTACCGCGTCCCGTATGTGCGGTGCCCCTTTTGTTTTATTAGGAGCTTCATACAAGAAGGTATCGAGTGCTGCTACCAACGGACGCATGCGGTGGAGCGGTTTTCCTGGCTCTGTCAGCGATAGTTGAAAATCTAAAAATCTTCGGAGCATTTCCTCACTCACTAAAAAATAATGTCTATAAAAAATTTGCTACAAAAAATTAGAATACTGGATATGAGCTATTTTTTCGACCTATTTTGGCCAACACTTTGCATCCAATGCCAAGAGCCTATTTCTTCTAAAAAGATCCTTTGTGCACCATGCCTTTCAGAACTTACGACTATCAACCCCCTCTCTCGCTGTCCACGCTGTTTTTCAGATGAAATTGATAACGTAGGAAAAATCTGTAGCAGCTGCTCTGAAAAGAAACCCACAGTAGATTATGTCGCCTCAGTCTTTGACTACTTAGGTCCTGCTAAAAAACTTGTGCATGAGCTCAAGTACCATGACCGCCCCTATCTCGCAAAGAGCTTAGGCTCCTACTTATTTTTACAATTCCTTGAACTTCAATGGCCAGAACCTGACTACATTATCTCCGTACCTCAATCTTTTTCTCGATTTCTCGACCGAGGCTATAATCAGAGCGAACTTCTTGCAAAAGAGGTTTCTAAACTTTTACAAAAACCTTATGTTAAAATGCTCAAAAAGACTGAAGTCTCCATCTCCCAGGCAAAGCTCACACTCAAAGAGCGCCAAAAGCTGCAGGCTCATTCATTTAGTGTACTACAGCCAGAACTGGTCCAAGATAAAGTCATTTTATTGATCGATGATGTCTACACAACTGGCACAACTCTTGAATGCTGTGCAAAATCCCTACAAGAATATCACCCTCACAGGCTGTATGCCCTCACTTTATGTAGAAGTTAATGTAATCTTAACAGTAACTTAATGAATAGTTAACGCTTCACGCCTACAGTGCAGTGTAATGGTAAATTTTGAATTACTACCATTATACTTAACAAAGAAAAATGAGCAGCCTCGAGGTCCTCTATCTTAAGTCAAGTAGTAAAAATTCAATTAAGGATATTTTTATGCAGATTAACGCAATATATGTAAATACTGTTCAAACAGCTGAAGACATCGTCAAAAAAGCAAAAAAAACATGCAGATGGATGGAAAAAAAGGTAGAAGAGCTATCAAATAATCACCTCAGTAAAGAAGTTGCAGATATAGTTCAAAGAGCCTTTAAGTGCTCTTTGATCAGTATAGTATATATGAACACGACTTCTCGAATGACGTGGGTCTATATGGCATTCTATGCGGCCATACATATTATTCATGATAAGCCCCTTTCAACACGAACATACGGAACTCTTTTTGATGGTATGGGGTTTGGTGAATTTTATATTTGTATTAAACAGCTGGCAAGTTATGGACAAACTGGTCAGGGGCTACAATTGCTTGACGTAATTGGATCCCTTGTAAAAGCAAATCTCTACATAAGCATAGCAGCTCCGTATAACCAAGCAACACAATAACATTTTGATACCACGCGCAGGACATTTTAAAGATCTTTTTGTAGCTTAAAAAAATGTATAAAAACACCGCATAAAAAAATACTTACATATCACAAATTAAAGCCGCACGTGGTATATTGCAAAGGGAATAACAGGAAATGTCTAGAAATATATAGAAAAAATATTTCTAAAGACTTTCATAGTCTGCAAATATATGTAGACTACTTAATTACATAAGGAAAAAAATATGAGCTCATCTATTTCATCAGCTTCAAGTACAAGCCACTCACAACAGATCAATGAAAATCTTACAAAGATTAAAGATAGTTGCAAAAGGATTGCAAGAAACGTGGCACAAGACGCTTCTAATTTTGGAAAAGGATGCAAAAATATAGCATATCAGGCCTATCATGAAGTTGCAGATCTTGGAATGTATGGCAGAAGAATTGCAAGACTCACAGCACCATATCTTAACGAAAAGGTTGTAGCGATCCTAGAAATCGCAGTCAGCACTCTTCCGATTGCACTACTGTATTTTCAAGCAAATCTTACCTTAAGAATAGGTCTTTGGGCAGCTTATGAAATTAGTCAAATCCGAAGTCCAATCCTCGATCAAACGTTAGCTATTGCATTCTGCCTTGAAGCAGCTCAACAAATTAGCTATATTGCTACGAAGAATCTTGTAAGCACAGCATTTGTTGGTGGCCAACATCTCCTTGCAGCTGCAATTGGCACAGTCCTCAGCATTTGCTACTATCACAGACAAAAGGAAACACAAAGAAAAGCGGATGAACAAGCAAAAGCTCTTGCAGCAGCAGCTGCACCAGCAAGGGCTGCTTCAGGATCAACGGATGCATCACCCATTTCTGCTTCTGGATCAAGATCAGTTGGGTAATCGTAAAGCGTTAAGGCTTGTAGAAGATTAATCTACAAGCCTTTTTTCATGAGCTCGGCATACGCCTCTTCGCTCATCAAGGCATCTATTTCTGCAGGCTGTGTCAGTTCTATTTGAAAAAGCCACCCTTCCCCTTCTGGAGACAAAGCGATCTTCTTTGGATTTTTTTTAAGCTCTTCATTAATAGCTACAATTTGTCCTGAAATAGGCGAAGAAATATCAATGGCTGCCTTTGTGGATTCCAAAACTGCAACATCTTCTCCCGCCTTTACGACTGCTCCAATCTTTGGAAGCTCTACATACACAGTCTCTCCAATTTCTTGAGCTGCATGTGCTGCAATGCCAACAGTTGCAAGATTGTTTTGTACTTCTACCCATTCGTGTGTTTCTGAAAACCTTTTAGCTGCCATTTTCCCTCTTTTAAACTGTAAATTCTTAAGCTAGTAACAGTAACTAGTTAGCAAGTATCGTTAATCATTTTTAACGCAAAGGAATACAAAAGACGCAAAGGCGCAAAAAATAGCCCTAAAACATTTTATGAAGACTTTTTTTATATTTTTTACCACAGAGATCACAGAGGCCACAGAGATTTTTTATGAGTAGTTGTTAATCAATCTCTATTGCATATCTTCTCTCTGTGTTCTCTGTGGTGAAAAATAAGAAACAAACTATACTAATCTTATTCTTTGCGCCTTTGCATCTTCTGTATTCCTTTGCGTTAAAAAAAACATACACCACTACTATGTTA
>JAQGPK010000154.1 GCA_028293095.1 Chlamydiia bacterium
CGTATATTATGAGGATTTTGAATTTATGGGCAATCCTAGTCGTGCAAGAAGATAGCGAAAAATCAAAAAAGGGTGGCGCAGTGCTTGGATACAAAGGGCGCTCCATGTGATCGTATGCATCTTACGAGTAAGAGGTTCTGGTAAATGCAAAAGAGCATCTTCAATCCATTCTCCATGAAGAAAAAAGAAGGGCGCTGGAAGGTTATTGATAGGAAAGAAGTCCACATCGCTTGTCTCAACTTGAGCCGAAGGAAGCTCAGGGCTGATAAGAGCGCATTCAAAACAGTACGTTTCTGCAGTGAGTGCATTAATGGGTAAATAGGTCGCGACTTTGCGGATAGTTTTTACAGAGAGGCCAGTTTCTTCAAAAATTTCGCGTTTCACGGTCTCTTGAGGATCTTCACCCTGTTCAATGCCGCCTCCAGGTAGCACCCAAATAGGAACATCTCGCCTTTTAGTAAGAAGAATTTTTGTACAATCTTCTGAAAAAACGATGCCGATAGCGGCTTTTTTCATGTTTATTTCCTATAGGTGACGAGACAGGTTGCTCACTGTTATAAAAAGAGTATAAATAAAAGATGATTTGATCGTATAATGATTTCACAATTTTCGTTTTTTATGCCCAGGTGGTGAAACTGGCAGACACGCCAGACTTAGGATCTGGTACCGTAAGGTGTGTAGGTTCGACTCCTATCCTGGGCATACTTTCTTTTTTTGATCACTTACCTACAGTAATTGTCGACGAGACAGTTTGAATAGATCCCCTTGTTACTGCTTCACGATGCATGTAGAGTTCTATGTCTCCTAGCATATCCTCAAGAGTTTCAAAGGAAAGAAGGCCATATTGACTGTCATAAATGGCTTTTTTTGATGGCTGTAGCAGAAGTACGTGATTTTCATCCTCTGGGTGTTCAAAGCTGAATGAGACAAGAAAGTCATCTTGGTTACGCTCTTGAAAGAGAAGATTAAATTTCTTTTTTAAAGCATCTTTTGTTTCTACCAGTTCATGTGAAATGGTAGTCAATCCTGCTTCCATCCATTTTTGCATCTCTACCATCTTCATCATCGTATTACAGCAGAAAGCGAATTGGTCTTGAGTTTTTTCTATATATTTCTGGAGATCTACTTCTACATGCAGAAAAATTTGTAGAAAAAGTGCCGTTATTCTTTTTTCAATGTAGGTGTCAGCTCTCTCTCTCTTTTCTTCTTGCTTTTCGTGTGACGCCAGAAGATATGCAAGAGCTTCTCCTCGACAAGTTCCTTTGGTAAGAAGTCTATTTAAACGATGAAATACTTCCTGTTCTGAAGTTTCTATGAGTCCATTATTTTTTACTAAATGCTGAATGGCAAGACGAAGTACTTTTCCTTTAGGAGTTGCTAAAAAATAATTGTCAATCTGTGGACGGAACTGGAAAATAGGTTTTTCTTTTACTTTTGCGTGGGGGTAACTGGAGAAGAGTCTTGCTTTTTGTTGAGCATTCCGTCTTAAAAGTAAAAAGCCATCCTTGAGATTGTGTGAAGTGGCAGTCAGGCGGCTTTGCGTGTTATTATCTGTGAAAACGGGTATTGTATCTAATGTTGGAATCATGTTATTACCTGTAATAATTAAAATAAATATTATAAAATAAACACAGATAAAGTGCAAACAAAATAATACAATAGTGAATTATTTGGTTGTAGAAGAAGATAGGTAGGAGAGAAGAGATCCTTTCTGTATAATTAGCCTCGGTAGAAGAGGCTCAAGTAAGCAGTTGTAGGATGTTCAGTGGGTGATGTGATAGATCCTTTAAAAATGCGATTCCAAAGAGTTGTAAGATTCGGTTGTGGTTTAACTTGCTTGGCTTGCTGTTGGGCTGCTGTCAGAGATTTTTCCATGTAGCTATCCCAGTCAAAAGTTGATTGTGAGTGGGTTGTTTTTTGTTGTAACATATACAATTTCCTAAAAATGTTTATTCGGGTAAAAAGCCTTCAGCTTGCATCTCCCACAATCTGGCGTAATGACCACCTGCTGCGATAAGCTCATTATGAGTGCCATCTTCAATAACTTCTCCTTCATTGAAAACGAGAATACGATCCATATCAGAGAGAGTGGAGAGCCTATGTGCAATGACAATGGTGGTTCTGCCTTCCATGAGATATTTTAAACTATCTTGAATGTATTTTTCTGTTACAGAATCAAGTGCAGAAGTAGCTTCGTCAAGTATCAAGATAGGGGCATTTTTTAAGATGGCGCGCGCGAGTGCAATGCGCTGACGCTGTCCACCAGAGAGTTTTGTGCCTCGCTCACCCACTTCTGTTTGGTAACCGTGAGGAAGCCTATCGATAAATTCTTGGCAATGCGCCTTTTTAGCAGCATCCATCACCTCTTCTAAGGTTGCATCAACTTTGCCATATCGAATATTTTCGATCAGGGTGCGGTGAAAAAGGCTGGCATCTTGAGGGATCATTGCAATATGTGCGCGTAGTGATTCTTGAGTGACTTTCGAAATATCTTGCCCATCAATCAGGATGCGCCCTTTGTCAGTATCAAAAAAGCGTAGAATTAAATTTACAAATGTTGACTTTCCAGCTCCAGAAAATCCCACAAGGCCTACCTTTGTCCCTGCCTTAAGTGTAATAGTCTTGTCTTCAAAGAGGGTGTATTTACCACTATAGTTAAAAGTTACCTTCTCAAAGGTAATCTCACCCCGTGGAACAGTCAATTGTTTGGCATCAGGCACATCTTGAATGTCATGAGTATCTCGGATAAGTCTGAGAGCCTGTTTACAGCGACCCATCTCTTTAAAGAAATCGGGCATTTGGAGACCTGCCATCCAGGCCATCATTGTAATATTCCATGTGGAATTGAAAATAAAAATAATTTCACCGGCTGTGAGTTGTCCTTGTTGCCACATGGAGAGCATGTACCAGTTGAGTGCAACACCTGGCCCTAAAAAACTCAGGATTCCTAAGACAATTTTTAACTTTTCAATGTACCAGAGAGACTGTGTATTTGTTTTAAATTCTTCCTGTTGTGAGGTACTGAGGAGAGAGTTTTCATGCTTTGTACGGGCAAAGAGTTTTACATTCATGTTGTTGGTGAGAGAGTCAACAATTTTTCCTGATAAAGTACTTCGTGTTTCACTATGAATATCAGCATAGTAATCACACCGCTTTCCACCAATGATACAAACCCCGACATGTAGGATAATCCATGTAAGCAAGATCAAGGCAAAAAGAGGGTTGATTCTTAAAAAAAGTGTTATAGATACGATGATGGCTAAACATACAGGAATAAAGAGATAGACTACCATCCGCACAAGAGCAGAAAGGCCTTGAACCATATCAGATATTTTATTGGCGATGCTGCCTGCAAAATTATTACTGAAATAGGTATAGGAGTGATGCTGGATATAATCAAACATCGAGGTGCGAACAGCTGCTTCAAAGCGAGGAAAAAACTTGGTAGAAAGGATACCAGCAATTCGATACGAACACTCAACGGTAATCCAGAGAGTCGCACCTAACCAGAGAGGTGTGGCCAAATACTGCCATGTATCGCTTCGATCACCTATATAAGTTGTAATTTTATCAATGAGCATTTCAATAACGCAGGGCCAGAGAGTGGCGTCGAGTGTCCAGCCAAGTGAGGCGATTTGCATTATGAGGAGAAGCTTCCATTGCTTTTTAGCAAAATGCCAAAAAAAGGAAAGTAGTGTCGTTGGTATTTTTTGCATAGGCATTCTGAGTAGTAACCTACTCTAACCTCTTTAGAATGATTGAATTGGGATTTAACTATAGCGTAAAGCGTGCTATTTTGTCTAGGAATGAGGCGAATACAACTTCATTTAATAGCTTTATAAAATTTTTAATAAGAGCTATCTTCTATTAATTTATTTTTTAAAATGTACATATAGTGACGCTTTAACTATAGTCTTTCTGTTTTACAAAGGAAACATTATGACTAGTAGCTCCTGTTCTATATCTCCGTTACACCTCGTTCCTTCTGGTAGTGTAGATGAAGCTGCTTTAGCAAAAAAACTTTCTATCGAACAACTTCCTGAAACTGTCACCAAAGTAATTATTGCGTATGCTGCTTTCGATGTCTTGCGACTTGTAGATAATACACAGCAATTATCTGAATCTATAAGAAGTAACCTTACTGAAGTTTTTCTAAAATTGAGATATTTTAAAATTACAAGTAGCGTGAGTTCGCAGTATTTGCAAGCTGTCGATCAATTATGTACAAACCTTATAGAGTTAAATTTGGAAGGGGCGGTTTTGGATGGAAGTAGTCAATTTAGACGGCAGGATGATCGTGAGGAAAATCGGCATGTTTCGATTGCGAGAAATATGAAGCAGCAGGTGTTAGAAAATTGCTTCCAAAAACATCCCCACTTAGTCATCAAAGGAACCTTATCATCAGGCATCATTAAGGTAAATAATTAGTGCCAGTGAAGCTCTGTAAAAGATTCATTAGAGAGAAGATTCAGGAGCGCTTGCTTGCTGCCTTCCAAGAGATTCTCTGGCAATGCTGTAAGTGGAAAAAAGCGTAGCTCATCGCATTTTTCGGGCTCTAAGTTTTCAATTATTCCTTGATATGTGGTCGCTTTAAAGCAAAAGAGGAGTGCTTCATCTTTGGTACGAAAATAGGGGGCAACATGTAAGCAAGAGGCGAAGATAAGGTCAGTAGAGTATAGCTGAATCCCTAGTTCTTCATGTGCCTCCCGGATGACTGCTTGTGTGATAGGCTCGTTGCCATCGACGTTGCCTCCGGGTAATCCATAAAGGCCATCACCAAAGCCTGTGTTTTTGCGTCTCATGAGAAGTACTTGATTTTCTTGCAGCAATATAAGGCAAGCTGCTACACGACATTTAAAAGGCTCTTTTTTCATACTATGACAAAACCGGTTGAATTTGCAGTTGTCGTTCCATCATACAACAATGCTTCATGGGCATGCAAGAATCTTGCATCTATTGCAGAGCAAACCTATCCTCATTTTCACCTGTATTATATTGATGATGCCTCAACCGATAATACAAGAGAGCTTGCTGAGCTTTTTCTACAGCAGCCTGGATTAAAGGAAAGACATACACTAATTTGTAATGCAGAAAGGCAAGGCTCACTTGCCAATTTTTATAGGGTGATTCATCAAATAGAGCCGCATAAGGTGATTGTCTGTGTAGATGGAGATGATTGGCTCGCCCATCCAAAAGTTCTTGAGAGAGTGGCATTAGAGTATTCAGAGAGTTGCGTGTGGCTGACATATGGCTCTTATGAGAGCGAGCCTCCTGGATTACAGCATGTGAAACCAATTTCAGCGGATGTATATCGTGATGTGAGTTTTCGCTCTTATGATTGGGTTACAGATCATTTAAAAACTTTTTATGCTAAATTATTTCAACTTATTGAAAAAGAAGACCTTCTCTTTCAAGGACATTTTTTCCCCATGGCAGGAGACGTGGCTTTTATGTTACCAATGCTTGAAATGGCAGCAAAAGGGCATATTCGAATGATTCCTGAAACTCTCTACATTTATAATATTTGCAATCCCTTAAATGATTGGGCTATAAACCGAGATGCACAGACATTTCTCGAGTTAGTCATTCGAGAAAAAGAGAGATATACATCTCTTCAAACTCTTTTCCCCGAATAATGGTATGAAAAAACCAGTTGAATTTGCAATTGTCGTTGCCTCCTACAATAACGCGAGTTGGGTAGGAAAGAACCTTGGTTCTATTGCAGAACAAACCTATCCTTACTTTCATCTCTACTACGTGAACGATGCTTCAACGGATGAGACGGGTGAACTTGCCGATTGTTTTTTGCAAAGACTACAGCTTAAAGCTCGTAGCACGCTTATTCATAACAAAGAGCGGGCTGGATCGCTTACAAATCTGTACACCATCATTCATCAGATTGATCCTCATAAAGTGATTGTTTGTGTAGATGGAGATGATTGGCTGGCACACCCAAAGGTACTTGAAAGAGTCGCTTTAGAATATGCAGATAGTCAAGTGTGGCTGACCTATGGGAGTTTTGAGAGTGATCCTCCGGGTTTTTTGCCAGCTCAACCTCTTCCTGATATTGTATGCCGTGATGTAACTTTTCGCTCTTATGCATTTGTAACCAGCCATTTAAAGACCTTCTATGCAAAGCTTTTTCAATTGATCAAAAAAGAAGACCTTCTATTCAATGGTCATTTTTTTCCTATGGCAGGAGATATGGCATTTATGTTTGCGATGCTTGAAATGGCAGCAAAAGGGCATATTCGTATGATTGATGAAATTCTTTATACGTACAATATCCAAAATCCGTTGAATGATGTACGTGTCAATTACAATGTACTTGAATTTCTGGGAGCAACTATTCGAGAACTTCCTTCTTACAAACCCTTGGATATACTATTTTAATATGAAAAAACCAGTTGAATTTGCAATTGTCGTCCCTTCCTACAATAATGCTTCTTGGTTGAGTAACAATCTTCACTCGATCGCAGAGCAAACCTACCCTCATTTTCATCTCTACTACATTAATGATGCCTCTACTGATGACACAGGAGAGCTTGCAAAGCTTCTTGTTGCACAGCCGGGACTTCAAGGTAAAACAACTCTGATTCATAACAAAGAGAGACAAGGTTCGCTTTGCAATCTCTACACTACTATTCATCAAATTGATCCACATATGGTAGTTGTTACGATTGATGGAGATGACTGGCTTTCACATCCTCAAGTTCTTGAAAAAGTGGCTGCAGAGTATAGAGATGAATCGGTATGGATGACTTATGGTAATTTTGAAAGTGATCCACCTGGATGGAGACCTTCTCAGCCAGTTTTGCAATCGACATATCGCAATGAGAATGGGAATTGGATTATTCATCTACGCACTTTTTATGCGAGACTTTTCCAGCTCATTAAAAGAGAAGATCTGCAATACAATGGCCATTTTTTCCCCATAGCAGGAGATCTTGCCTTTTTATTTCCCATGTTTGAAATGGCACATGAAAATCATAGCCGATTTATTAACGATGTTTTGTACATTTATAACATACAAAATCCACTTAATGATTTTCGGTTGCACTCTGATGCTCAAGGATTTATGGAGCTTGTTATTCGAGAAAGACCGCAATACAAACCATTGCAAAAACTATTTGAATAAATACTATCCGCTTTTTCTATACGAGCGCTATAAAGAGCTCTTTGTATAGTTTATCGAAAAGATACCCACCAAACTCAAGTCCACGTATCACTATATAAAATTAAAGATATAGCATGCTGTAGAAATATAAAGATTTTATAAAGAAAGTTTTAACATAGTGAGCTATTTTATCAGTAAGCTGGGAACATTCTTACGGGGTTCATGTAATTAAAGAGCACACTAAGCGCCACAACACTACATAGCGCAATTGTCAGGTAGGTGTTGGTTTTTATTAATTTTGATTCTAAAAGCTCTACTTTGGCTTGGAGTTGTTGAATATTCAATTCTATGGGAGCTATCGCTTGATTTCTCAGCGAGTGTATTTTACGGCGTCTATTCTCTTCTTCACTTTCAGAGGCAGATGGTGGGGTCCTTAGTGAAGGTTTATGTGAAAGTTGGGGTGATAAATAGGTCGTAGGTGAACGTATCGTGCGAGACACGGTAGGATGCGTTGAAGGAAGGCGAATTTGTTGGAGATTAAGATTTGTTGGACGTACACGTGCCTTTTTGCTTGAAGGGCCAGAGCCCTCATGAGCTAAAGGAACACTAGATACTGGAGGTAGTACAGACATGGAAGCTCCGTCATGGTTTGGGGGTTTGCTTTTTCTTGATAATAAAGTCTATCTCTCTTGTCAAACGGAATCGATCTCTAGGTTGCTTAAACCACGTTATGTGTATACAGCACTTCACAGTCTGGCTTTATCAATTGCAAAGCTAGTTTCGTTTCTACATCTTTCGGGCTGATCAAGTGAAATATTTTTAGATGAGGGAGCTGCGTGCAAGCAAGAATAGTTCCTCTCGACATGCATTGATTTTGAGTCACAAGTAATTTTTTCAGTTGTTTCATTTGCAGTATTTGCTTCCAGCCTGCGTCTGTCAGTTTTCTTTGCAGCCCCATAACAAGTGTATCGAGATGAGTCATGGTAGTGAGAGTACGAAGGCCTAAATCGGATATATCATTTTCACTACAATAAAGTTCTCGGAGTTTCGGAAACTGTCGTGCAATCAATCGAAACGCTGCATCAGTAAGATTCTTACATTTTGCGATATTGAGCATTTCTAAATTTTTGCAGTTGGCTAAATTTCGGATACCTTGAATGGTAATCGAGGAGTTAGCCAATGCAAGATGTGTGAGATTGGGCATGTTTCCAAGATGGAGAAGGGCATCGTCAGTGATATGTTCCGAATTTCCCAAATCGATACTTGTAAGATTGTGCATTTGAGAGATAATTTGTACAGCCTCATCGGTAAACAGGGTATTTGTTAAAGAGTCTCTCACTAATGGCTGTAATTCATCCATTGTTACTTGTTGTGCATGAAGGTGTATTCTCTCGTTCCATAGAGCATTAATTGTCTCGTAATGCGTGCGGTTAGATAAAGTAGTCAGTGAAGTGAGGTAACGCCATCCTGATAAATTCGTTTTATCTACTAAGGCTACATCGAGAATAGAAAGGTTCTCCATTTGGCCGAGAATTTTTCCGAGCTCTTCATCGATAGTACAAGAAGGCAAATGGAGTTGACTTGCATTTGGATAGCGGTCCAGGAGTATTTCCATCCACGCTTTCAGGTGTGAACCAGAGGCCATTTTTCGGATATCGAGCAGTTGAGTATTCTTTGCAAGTGTTGTTGTAAAGAGCTCCTCTCCATTGAGGAAAGGGGTATTCTTCCTTGCGAGCGCTTGCAAGGGGGCCACATTATGGGTTGCACGAAGAAATATTTTAATATATTTTGCAAACTGCTTGTTCGTTGAAAGAAGCTGAATAATATCTTTACACTCCATTTGGACGCTCTTTTGTGTGAAAAAGAGGGTTGACGGTGAGAGATATGTGAGTAAGCGAGCAAATATGAGATCTGGGAGCTCTTCAATCTGCCTAATGGGAGGGTGAGCAATGTATTGAAAAAAGCCACTCGAGTAAAGATCTGGAATAGATTTTATAGAAGCAGGTAACAGGATAGTTCTTTCTCTATCTTTGAAGATTGCGGCATCACTTCCCGAGGGTGAGGGGATAGTAGGAGTAGGATATTTTTTTTCCTCTTTTCTTTCCTCTACTTCAGTAAATGCATCGATAGTTTTTTGCGTTGTCGTCTCTAGTATCTCTAACTTTACGTAGAGATCACAGCCATTTCTAAATTTTTTAAAATCTTGTAAAGCTGAGTTTGAAAGGCCAGTTCCTCTATTAATAGAAATAAATTTTACTTGAGTCGCCGGCATTAAGGAAAGCAGCATCTCATCAGTAAATGCCTCACCTTGTAGTACGACAATCTTTTCTAATTTTTTACATCTTGTAAGAGAGTTCCAAGCCACATCAGTTGTTTTTTCTACTCCTTCAATAGCTAAATAGCGAAGGTCTGTAAGCTTGGAAAGCTGTTTGAAAACCGAATCTGAAGCTGTGGCATCACTAATATAGAGCTCTTTAATCTTTGGAAATTGTTCTACAACTGTGTTAAAAGCATCATCTCCTAAAGCTACGCAG